>JANOKO010001055.1:0-3391 GCA_031419335.1 Planctomycetota bacterium | reverse complement strand
GACTGGCTGGAATGAGGTGCCAGTGTTCACCCCGCTGGGGGCAGATTGCCAACTACGCTGAATCTGACAGCCAAGCCTGCGCCCGGCAATCTGACCCCAGGCACCCATGTCTCGACCCCAGGCACCGGGCGTCCCACTTTGCCGCTAAGGCGGTGGCAGGAACGTGTCGCCAGTCTCATCACGAAACTTGCCCAGTTGACGGACACATCACATGGCAAAAAAAGACACTTCTCGCCGAAGCCGACACCGGACTCTCCGAGACCGGCGGATCAGAGCCCGCTTGGCGGGGCACACACTCACCGAAAGACCGAGCCTCCCGATCCCCGAATGTACCAAACGCCCACATGGCGGGGACATCGCACACACCGGATTTGGAGAATCCGGCGACTTGGGGCCACCCGTGAGCCCAACCTCGATAACCCCGTCGGCTTCAGCGAGGAGTGTCCCCCAAAAAAGGCGACGTGGAAAATGCGATGGCTGCGACAGAAAACAAATGGTGCTAACGAAGATTCAAAGCGGGCAGCAAGTTTGCCAATCATGCTTACGTGAAATTCGTGGGCCAGATTGGTCGAAACTTGCAACACTCAAACAGGTTGAGTCATTGCAAATGGAAGGATACCGAGTTGATGAGAAACTCACAAAAGAGGAGTACAACCGAATTCGAATGTCGCAGACCCTGAAAGAACGAGGTGTGGCTTTCTCTCCCACCGCATCGCTTGATGATCTCTCGCAATTGGTGAGTTCGACTTCAGTCTACACATGGTGTACGAGCGTAGCTGGGGTATCGTTTCAGAACAATGACGGATCGTCTCGACAGACTGCGATCTCTGAGTGTCATGTCGGTGATATCCTTTCACTGAACAGGCAATCCACGAATCCTCACGATTCGAACGCCATTGCAGTGTTCAATTCTCATGGGAACCAGATCGGCTTTCTCCCTCGCGACGTGGCTACTGTAGTTGCAGCGTGGATCGATAGTGGCTCGATAGCGACTGCTGTCGTGAGGAGAATCACATCTAGTGACGAGTTTTCTGGCCGCGACTACGTTGACATCGTCGTTCTGCATGCGAGAGCTTCCGTTGATTCAAATTACTTTCGCGAATGCGTCCGAAGGATTCGTTCAAGCGTCTTTGCGGGGGAAACCCCTCAGCTTTAACGGCAGGGCGGAAGAGCATTTGAGCGTCGATCAGCACGGCGGACTCACGTCCGCCGCTCGCTGGTCTACTTACCACCGGCGGGGTGGCACAGACATCGCTTTGGATGTCTGGGTGACGCAGGAACAGGCGGGATTGAATGGCGGGCGTGTCCTTCGTAGCCTCTTTTGTTGCACAGCCCAGGCGGGGTTGTCTTGGTTCAGCGGAAAATGGAATTCGGTTCGGTTGGGGTTAGTGGGTTGAGGGGGCGACATCGTGTCGGGGAGTCGCGGCGTCGGGCCGCGAAGGTTTTTCGCTTTGGTGTTGAAGTTGAAGGGGTGGGCTGAGACCGAGTCGGAGGTGAGGCGGGGTGGCCCAGCCGCTGCTTTGAGCGTCTGGGTTGTGCAACAACAAGAGGTTACGGAGGACACGCCCGCTGTTCAATCCCCCTTGTGCCTTCGTCGCCCAGACATCCAAAGCGATGTCTGGGCCAACCCGCCCGCTCGATTGCTGCGGCACGTCGGGCGAGCCTGGCGGCTACCCTCGGGCGATCTTCCGCAGCACCTCCGCCCCGCGCAGGAGCGTCTCGTCTTTAGCGGCATAGCTTAGCCGGAAGTGGGTGTCCTGCGCACTGAAGACATTGCCGGGGATGATCAGCAGCTCGTTCTCGATCGCCATTTTGACGAACTCGGTGGCTGTGCCCCAGGGGGCCTTGATGAACATGTAGAACGCTCCGTCGGCTCCGATGATCTCGTAGTGGTCCTTGAGTTCTGCCGCCATCAGGTCGCGTTTTCGTTTGTAGTCGGCCACGTACGGCGTGATATCGAGATCCCATCCCTCGGCCCCGGCCCATTGGAACGGATGCGGGGCACAGACGAACGTGAACTGCTGCAGCTTCGTCATCTGCTGAATCAGGAACTCTGGCCCGTGAGCCCAGCCGACCCGCCAGCCGGTCATCGAGTGCGATTTGCTGAACCCGTCGATCACCAGCGTCTGGTCGTTGTACTTCGCCGGGCTGACGAACGGGCGGTCGTAGCAGAAGGCCCGGTAGATCTCGTCGCTGATCAGGCAGATGTTCTTCTCTTTCGCGAGGGCGGCCAGTCCCCGCACCTCCTCTTCGGTCGCGACACAGCCGGTCGGGTTCGAGGGGCTGTTGAACAGGATGGCTTTGGTACGCGGGGTGATCGCGTTACTCACCTTGTCGAGGTTGATGCGGAAATCGGGATAGGTCGAGATCGGCACAATCGTCCCGCCCGCCAGCGTGGTCAGATGCTTGTACATCACGAACCACGGGTCAAAAGCGATCACCTCATCCCCCGGATTGACGAGGCACTCCAGGGCCAGCATCAGCGCCCCGCTGGTCCCACTGGTGACGAATGCCTTGCGGTCGGCGTGGTGGTATTCGGCGTCGACGGATGACTGAATCTTGTCGATCAGCGGGCGAATCCCCTGCGTCTGGCTATACGCATTCCGCCCCTGATCGATGGCCCGCTTGGCCGCGTCCTTGATGACCTCGGGCGTGTCGAAGTGCGGCTGGCCGATGCTGAGGTTGATCGGGTTCTGCATGTTCGCCGCGAGGTCGAACACCTTCCGAATACCGGAGGCGTCGATCTTATGCAGGCGGTCAGCGATCCAGGGGTGGGGCATGGTGAGAGGGTTGAGGGTTGAGGGTTGAGGGTTGAGGGTTGAGGGTTGAGGGTTGAGAGTCAGAACTTGGCAGGTTCAGAAGCCGTTGTCCAGTTCTGCATCAGAATTCTATTCGACCTCTCCCCAATCAGGACTCGATAAACTGAGAATGCGATTTGGGGAGAGTGCCGGGTGAGGGGGCCACATCGAGCGGTCGTCATCAACGGTATCACAAAGCACTAATCCCATAAAACCGTTCCAGCGCACGGACCCACGACTCCGGCACGGCGATGCAGGCACGACAGAACTGTTCCTGCATCGCCAGTGCCCCCAGCGCCATCACCAGCAGCGAAATCGTGGCGAGTGTTCGAACCCGCTGCAGTGATGTCATCCACCTGATCGCCTGCGGACTAGAGCGGCGATACTGCTCCCAGTTCACGTTCACATCGTGGCTGCACGCATTTCCCGCCAAAGCCAGCATGATCGCTCCAGACCCAGCAATTACCCCTTCGGAAGTCTGGCGGTTAAGCTTCCATTGGCCGCCCGCCTAAGCGTAGTGACGCGAGCCACCGATGCTGCTCACCGTGGTTCGTGCCTGCGCCAGGGCCTGGTCAGACGGCAGTCAGGGGGAA
>JANOKO010001054.1:0-3993 GCA_031419335.1 Planctomycetota bacterium | reverse complement strand
AGTACGTGCCCGGCCAAGGGGCCGAGTTCAAGCTCCGTATCCCGCTGCCAGGCCACACGCTGAGCGATGAGTCGCTCACCGCATCTGCTCAGTTCGTCTTGTGAATGATCGCATTGCGCAGGGGTTGCGACCAGTGGGATCTCCACAACTCCCCACCGCAAGCCGGTTTCGTGTTAGCCCCGTGGATATGGCAGGAGTCGGCTGCGAGTGGTGCCGAGGACAACGGGTTGTCATTGCTAGGATTGTCTGCTGCCAAGCGACATCTACCCACTCGCTGCCTGCAAGAAATCTAAGCTCAACATCCCCCGCTCCAGCAGTGACTCCATAAACGACGGCAGATAACCCGTCGCCAGCAACTCCCCGTCGGGACGCCGTAAAAAAATGTCGTGGATGATGATCCGCGACTGCCGGTCGTCGTACCGCACCAGCTCGCTGATCTGCGTCACCACTCGCTTACCTCCAGGGAGCCGCGTGATCTGCACGATAATGTTCAGAGCTGAGGCGATCTGTCGGTGAATCGCCACCACCGGCAGGTCCACTGCCGACAGCACGAGTACCTCCAGCCGTTTGATCGTCTCTTCGGAGCTGTTGGCGTGCAGGGTGGTCATCGACCCGTCGTGGCCGGTGTTCATCGCTTGCAACATGTCGAGGGCCTCGATGCCTCGGCATTCTCCGACCAAGATGCGGTCGGGTCGCATGCGGAGCGAGTTCCGCACCAGGTCGCGGATCGTGTACTCCCCCGCCCCCTCCACGTTTGCGGGCCGCGTTTCCAGAGACACGACGTGGTCCTGCCGCAGTTGGAGTTCCTGCACGTCCTCGACGGTCACGATCCGCTCGCGAGCCGGGATGAACGACGACAGCACGTTGAGCATCGTCGTTTTGCCGGAGCCGGTGCCCCCGCTCACCAACAAGTTCTTGCGAGCAATCACACACGCCCGCAGGAACATCGCTGCGGGCCGCGTCAGCGTCGCCCCCTCAATGAGTTCATCAATCGTGAACCGCTCAGTCGGGAACTTGCGAATGGTCAGGCACGGCCCACTCACCGCCAGCGGAGGGATGATCGCATTCACGCGGCTCCCATCCGGCAGCCGCGCATCGACCAGTGGCTGGCTGCGGTCAATGCGGCGACCGACCTGGGCCACGATGCGTTCGATGATCGATTCGGTGACCTTATCAGAGAGGAACCGCCGTCCCGACAGCTCGATGACCCCGTCCCGCTCGACATAAATCTGGTCGCTCTTGACCACCATGATTTCGTTGATCGTCGGGGCCCGCAGCAAGTCCTGCAACGGACCAAACCCCAGAATCGTATCCTTCAAATCCTTCTTCAGAGTCCGCAACACCAGATATTTCCGCAGCTCCTTATGCAGGTGCGGCCGCAGCATCCCGAACACATCATTGAACTGCTTCTCGACGCGCGTAATCCGCGAGCTGAGGTCCGGCAACTCATCCAGCCCCAGCTTCCCGCGTGCGAACTTGAGGAGGTTCACCAGCTCCCCCTCGCGCTCCGGCACCTGCGACGCGGGGACATCAAACTCATTCTTCAGAAACGAAAGCGTGGTCGAGGCCCCCGGATCGGTTTCGAGGATCAACTGTTGCACGATGTAGTCGCGGAGGTTGATCCCGACCAGTTCCTCCAGCAGTGGCTCGTTGGTCTCCGAGAAGAGTTGCAGCTCGCGGCACACATCCTCGATCTGCCGTTCGAGCCGCACCAGGCTCTCCGCATCGCCGATGCGGTTGGCTTCCAACTCATGCAGGTCGAACCGCTCCAAGAGCCGCCGGTGAACCCGCAGTTCCAGATCCGCCAAAAGCTCGCGCAGGTGCGACTCCAAATCCTGCCGCGAGATCGCCGAGACCTCGTTCGACTCCAGCGTCAGTGTGTACGGCCAGATACGAATCTGGTCGCTGGCCGTAAACGCATGCTCGCTTCCTCCGAGGACTTCGGTCTCACCCACGAGACAACTATTCATCCCCAGGTTCTTGAGCCAGACCTGGTTCCCCTTTTGTCTGAGTACCGCCTGCTGTCGGGCCACAAGCGGACTGGCCAGCACGAGGGCGTTGGAGCGCTCGCGCCCAATCGTGACCTCGTCCCCCGCAACATCCAGAAGCGACCGCTGACTCTCGTGGAGTTGGTTGTACCAGATGCGCATCAAGAGGACCGGAAAGGAGGAGTTCTTCAGGCACCATTCTCGACCAATTGGGCGCGGGAGTTCAAGAGAGTGATGTAGTGTCTTGCTGAACCCCAACCCCCTCTCGGCTGCCCTCAAGGGATGAGGTCGCGTGAGCGGCCTGCGGTGTCGATCCGCATGCCGTTCGAAAATGTGGAAGCCTGACCCATCACCGGTCGAAGAAGCTGCCGGAGACGAACTCCATCGCGAACGGGGCCAGGATCACGATCACAGTGGCCATCATCACGAGCATGGCCGGGAAGAGCATCTGGACCCCGGCTTCGCCCGCCAACGTTTCGGCCCGCTGGGTCCGCTTGATGCGGAGAAAGTCGGCCTGCCCCCTCAGTACGTGAGCCAGGGGGGAGCCGTGTTCTTCCCCTTGAATGATCGCCCCGACGAGGCTGGTCATCTCGTCGTCTTGCAGGCGGTCTCGCAAGGATTCAAGGGCTGCGGAGCGAGCACGGCCGAGGCTGAGTTCGGTAAGCATGCGTCCGAACTCTTGTCCGACGGGCTGTTCGGAAAACTCCCGTACGGCTTCTCGCAGTGCGTTTAGGAACGTCGCTCCGGCTTCCATCAGCAGGTTCACAAGATCCAGAAAATACGGAAGCCGGGTCTTGATCCGCCACATCCGCCGCACAGCTTTCGAATGGAGTCGCCGCCGCAGCATTACGCCCAGAATGACCACCAGCGCCCCGGCCATTACCAACCCTGGAATGCCAAACTCTCTGAGACACCACAGCCCCGGAGGTAGAGTCAGCAATACGGCATGAATGAGGGTCGCTGCCAGCCACTCCTCGGGCTTCCACGCCCGTGCCGCTCCGGAAACATGCAGATCCCTCTGCACTGAGGGTAACTCCTCTGAAAACATGCGGCGGCACAATTCGCCCAGCCAGTGAACCAGGGGTCCACAGAGCCTCACCGTCAGACTGGCCTGACGCAGATCGGCGAGACGCACCACGTCAAATCGATCGGAGTCGATTGGCTCGTCTGAAGAGTGCTCCAAGGCCGCACGAACGGTCATCACTAGCGCAGACAAGGCCGCGCCGATGAGACCGCATGAAAGCCAGAACAGTGTACGAGGATCGTTCAAGCGAGGATAATTCCACTGAACCCATCGTGAATCGCATCGCTCGGGGACATGAGCAATCTACCGAATGATATCATGTTTCGCGGATGTCCAGGAGTGGGAGAGTGCTGTATCACGGGCCGTCGCCTGCTGCGAGTAGGAGGGATTCCCGAGCTTCGGCGGCCAGAAAGAACGACCCGGCAACGCAGATCAGATCGCCGGGTTGGCTGGTTTTGCGGGCGAGTTGCAGGGCCTGCTCGACTGTGGCACAAGACTGAACCGGCATGCGCGTATTGGCTTTCGCGATTTCAACGAGTTCATCGACCAGCCACGCTCGCGGGTTGGTCGAATACTTGGTGACAATCAGTTGATCGAAGGCACCTCCAGCGATGCCCAGTAAGACGGATGCCTCTTTGTCTCGCGATGTGCCGAAGATCAGCGTCCGAGACTCGGCGGGAATCGAAAGGACCGCTCGACACAGCTCGCGCATCGAGGCATCATTGTGAGCGGCGTCCAGGATGATCAGCGGCGATTGCTGAACCACTTCGAGTCGCAAGGGCCAGATGACTTGTGAGAGACCGGATCGCATGTGGTCTACAGTGATGGGCCGGAATCGTTGTGACACCACCTCCACAGCTGCGATCGCCAGGGCTGCGTTGCGGGTTTGAAATTCTCCGGCCAGCGGGACATGGAGACCGCGATAGGCTTGCTCGGGAGTCCGCACATCGATCGTCCACTTCGCGGGGCCGACTCGTCCGG
>JANOKO010001053.1:0-3467 GCA_031419335.1 Planctomycetota bacterium | reverse complement strand
GATACCGCTTCGAGAGCCTTCCACCCGGTCGTGTCGAAGGTCCACTGGCAGATTCGCATCAGCCGCAACAGCGCCATTGCTGCACAACTATGGGCGGCGGGGGTGGCGTTGTCCTGGACCTCTTTGGTGCGGTTGATGAGGGCTTCGTGGTCGTCGCTGGTGTAGAAGAAGATGCCGTCGGTCGGATCGGCGAAGTGCCTCTTCATGAACCCGGCGAGGTCGTGAGCCTCCTGAAGCCAGAGGACATTGAAGTCGGACTGATAGAGATCGACGAGGCCATCGATGAGGCAGGCATAGTCGTCGAGGTAGGCGTTGAGTCGAGCTTGGCCGTCTTTGTAGGTGTGAAAGAGACGGGCGTATTCGTCAATGTTGGCAATGAGCGTGGCGGGATCAGTGGCTGGTTCGTGGGATAGGCTTCCCGCCTGTCGTTCCGGGGGGATGACAGGCTGGAAGCCTATCCCACGGTCTTCTGGCTTGCGCATCTTCGTGAGTACGAACCGGGCTGCGTCTTGTGCAGCTTGCAAGTATCGCTGGTCTCCCAGCACTTGCGCTCCGCGCGCCATGGCCCCAATCATCATCCCGTTCCAGGCAGTGAGGATCTTCTCGTCGCGACCGGGGGCGATGCGGGTCGCGCGGCGTTCGAGCAGCTTCTGCTTGCCCCAATCGAGCGTTGCGGAGAGTTCTTCGAGCGGGGCCTTGAGCTCCTTGGCCATTTGAGCCAGCGGCTTCGGGCGGTTGAGGATCGAGTGCCCCTCCCAGTTCCCGCCGGAGGTCACGTCGTAGCAGGCACAGAACAGCTTTCCGTCCTCATCTCCGAGGACTTCAGCGATCTCTGCAGGCGTCCAGACGAAAAACTTGCCTTCGATCCCTTCGCTGTCTGCGTCCTGAGTCGAGTAGAAGCCCCCCTCGGGTGAGGTCATCTCGCGCAGCACGTAGTCCAGCGTCTCACGGGCGATGCGGGCGAAGTCCTCACGGCCCGTCGCTTGGTACGCCTCTAAATAAACCGGGACAAGCAGAGCATTGTCGTACAGCATCTTCTCGAAGTGCGGCACCAGCCAGTGCGCATCGGTCGAGTAACGATGAAACCCGCCGCCGAGGTGGTCGTAGATCCCGCCGCCGGCCATCTTCTCCAAGGTCAGCGTCACCGCGTCGAGAGCGGCCTTCTTGCCGAACCGCTTCCAACAACGCAGCAGCACACGCAGGTCCATCGGGTGCGGGAACTTGGGGGCTCCGCCGAACCCGCCATGTACGCGGTCGAGCGACGAGAGCAGCTCCTTCTCGGCCCGCTTCAGAAGTGACTCGTTGAGTTCGGTCTGCTCGAAACTCGGGGACGTGAACCGTGCGATGGCCCCGACGAGGCTCTCGGACGACTCGACCACCTCGGGGCGTCGGTTGGTCCAGAAGTCATTCATCAACGACAGAATCTCGCGGAACCCCCGCATCCCCATTCGGCTGGTCGGCGGCCAGTACGTCCCTCCATAGAACGGCTTGCCTTCCGGCGTCAGAAACACCGACATCGGCCAGCCGCCGCGACGTGTGATGAGCTGGACAGCTGCCATGTAAATCTGGTCGAGGTCGGGGCGTTCTTCGCGGTCGACCTTGATGTTGATGAAGTGCTCATTCATCACGGCTGCAATGCTCGGGTCTTCGAAGCTCTCGTGCTCCATCACGTGGCACCAATGGCACGCGCTGTAGCCGATGGAGAGGAAGATCGGTTTGCCTTCGGATTTCGCGAGGGCCAGGGCCTCCTCGCCCCAGGGATACCACTCGACGGGGTTGTAGGCATGCTGCTGAAGATACGGACTGGTCTCCTGCAGCAGTCGATTGGCCGGGCGTGATGCTTGGGGAATGTTCTGAGAAGCGTGCATGCGAGTGAAACCCAGTCTGGGCGAAGTCGTATCCCGTGTCCCATAGGCACCGGAGGACGCTGCGCGACTCGCATCGTAAGCGGGTCTGAACGGGAAAGCGAACTGTGCTTCACATGCCTGGGGACCCGAATTCAGGTATGACTTCTGGAGTGAATAACACCATCGCGATCTTGGGGATCCCGTATGCAAGATTGTGAAGCCTTCGACTGTGTCTTGAAGGAGCCTACAAACTGATTCGATCTGAACGAGCAATAATCCTTGAAGATTCGTGTTTCAATCTGCATGGATAGCAAATGCAGAGGGTGCGTGCTTGTGAAATGTCGGCGAATTCTCCGAAAACGCTGGTTTCGCCGGATGAGCGTGTGTCCCCATAGTGCGTATACGCCCGTAGAATCGTGTCGGTGTCAGGCGGTCAAGGGTGCCGTATTTTCGTGGATTTCGAGCCGTCGTCTGCAGCTCCGGCTTTCTGGGCCGGGCGATGAGGAGGTCACTTGGCGCGGTCAGAGGTTTCTACCGACGGTTGGGACGCCCGCACGATGGGACTCCTGCAACTCGTCATTGGAATTGCATCGATCTCACTTTGCGTTACTCTGGACAGACAGCATGTTCCGCTCCCCGCAGATTGGTTGCCATGAGTTCTTCTGCCCCGTCTCGTTCTCGCTCCTTGCCGATGCTGACTGATGCTGAGTGGT
This sequence comes from Planctomycetota bacterium, assembly GCA_031419335.1. Taxonomy (GTDB): domain Bacteria; phylum Planctomycetota; class Planctomycetia; order Planctomycetales; family Planctomycetaceae; genus TH-plancto1. Next base: position 907 of record JANOKO010001053.1, on the reverse strand, counting down.
TGCAGTCGCTGTCGGCGATCAGTCGCGCGCCCGCGCGCTGGCATGAGGCGCTCCGCAAGGCGGACATCCCATCACTGGCTCGCCAAGTGAGAGAGCGCTTCAGCCCTCTGAAAAAGCTCCATCAGATTCCCACGCTTCGCTGGTCGGCAGACCCCTCGATTGATGCGCTAACGATCGAGATCATTGACGAACTGGGTCAACTGTCCACACGCCCGGGACGACGGCGCATGGAACTGGTTTCCGGAACTGTTGAAGCCTGGCTGGATCGCCAACAGATCTCGAAAACCCCGAGTCTCCTCGATCAGATGCTGGCCTGCCTATTGCTGCTGGAGAGTGCTTCTCGCTTGACGGATGGAGTATTGGTCCGCCTATGGCGCTTTGTGGAAGAGCGCACCGGACAGGTCTCGAATGCCCCCGGTCTGCATCACCCAGCTGTCCGGGAATTGCTCATCACGCAGATGCAGTTCTTGCGTCTGATCGCGACATCGGTTCTGCCGCTGAAGCAGTCTGATGTTCAGCCCGTGGTGGAGACGGTCCAGCAGTTTCTGGGAGCCTTCACTTCGGAAGCAGGTCATCCCGCCGCTGAGATTCATCCGTACTTGGGGGCCGTGATTGCCAGCCTGGCAAGGGACATGGAGCTGTTGGACCGGCTCGACTTGAGACTCGTTGACAAGGTCCAAAAGCGAAGGCTGAAAGCTCTGGTCGCCCAGGCTGTCATGCTGTTCCCGATCGACTGCACATGGGTTCCTTCGCGAACCCCGCACGAGTCACTCGATTGGATGACTCGTGTCCTCCAGGCATTCGGATTGTCCGACGAATCCCCACTTGCCCGTCAACGGAAACTCTGGAAGCAGGCGAGCCTGGACTCCGAGGCCAAGCGAGCCAAAACGCAACTGGCTGCGCCAGC
>JANOKO010001052.1:0-1540 GCA_031419335.1 Planctomycetota bacterium | reverse complement strand
CGCCCGAATTCTTGGCCTCAATGGCGATCACATGCTTGCCGCCCTCTTTGGCAAAGGCTTTCGTCACATCCTTAAAACCCGCCGTCGGCCAGCCCTCGTGCGTCAGCACTTGTTCGCCATCGATCCAAACGGTCATCGAGTTGTCGACGGCCCCATACAGCCGGGCGCTCGACACCTTCCCTTCTTGAACAAACTCCTTACGCAGATAAACCGTCGAGGCCAGCTTCTCCCCGTCCTTCACCCAGACCCACTTCACGGGTGTCTGTTGCGGTGCGGCGGGTCTCGCGCGTTTCGCGGCTCCCGCAGCTGCCTTGCCCGTGAACTCCTTCAGTTGAATCGACTTGAACTGGATCTTCATGGCCGGACCGCGATGAGCTTGCAGGGCGAGAATCCCCTCCAGTTGGCGGGCCTCGGTCTGCTGATCGGTCAGGTCAGCCACCAGTTGCCCGTTGAGCGTATGCGTCACGTGTGGACCGCGAGCGACGATGACGAGTTCGTTCCACTGAGACAGGTCGACTTTTTCGAACTTCCCATCGAGCGGCGTGATGGTCTTCTGGCCGTCCTTGGTGACGACCACCGTCTGCCCGCGCTTGGCGATGATCCCTCGTCCGCGTTCTTCGTACACCATCGCGGTGAGTGCCGGATCGCCATGAATATCCGCTTGATATCCGCCCACGACAAACTCGCCAACTTCCGGGAGCAAGCGGCTGCGGTACTGGACGCCGGAGTTGTTGTTCCCCTCCAGGCGGAAGACCACCTTGAGTTCGAAGTTGCGAACCGTGGCCTTACCGTCTTTCCCCGTCCAGACGAGGAACTGGTTAAACTTCAGATGGTCCGGCCCGTTGGTCTTTCCCGTCAGCAGCCCCTCTTCGACGGACCACAACTCGGGATTTCCTGACCAGCCGGTCAGATCTTTTCTGTTGAAGAGGTCAGTGAACCCTTCATCTACTGCGACCCCGGGAGCCGCGAAACCGACGACCAGCAGCAAGGCAACAATCCAGCGCACGTGAACTCTCCCGGGTGAGAATGACACCGCCGGACTGAAAGCCGCGCCGATGCCGATACTCTCTTATTGGCATCGTATCAGAGCAAAATGATCGGTCGAGCGTACCGCATCCCGCCCCGACGTAGAGTAACGAGAGCATGGTGGGTCATTCAGTGCCTGCTGGCGAGAGAAGTCGGTAACGTGAGTTGCATTCAGGTACTCAAAGGAATCTCTTGGGGACAGAAGATCCTCCTGCCAATTGTGCGGAGCGCAAAGTAGCCCCACGGTTCACGCCGTCCGGGGATCAACCTTCTCCGGGTTGATGCCGAGGTCTTTGAGGGCTTGTGGCAGCTTCGCTTTGTCGAACCCGCCCTGCTTCGAAAGGGCGAGGAGGGCGGCGTAGGCGGTGCATTCGGCGTCGATTTCGAAGTGGCGGCGCTGAATCCAGTAATCGGATGACCACGAGTTGGGAGTTATCGGGAACCGGCTGCGATCATCGGATCGTCGTGGGTTTCCTGATCAGCTTCAGAGTGGTTCGTATACCAGAACAACATG
>JANOKO010001051.1:0-1112 GCA_031419335.1 Planctomycetota bacterium | reverse complement strand
GAGAGTGCGATCCACAACCCGGCTCAGCGAGTTGCGTCTGAGGGGCATGTTGGCGTTCAGAAGGTTCCCTGTAATGACCTGTGTGGGTCATTTTGAGATGAAGTTTTGGAGAAAACAGGTGAGACTGCGGCTCTGTTGCCCCTTGAACGGATATTTCTGCCACTTCGCTCGTGTCCCGAGTTCGCCAATCCTCAAGTCGCCTGTTATCGTAAGGGCCGGTCAAATCCACGGAGGGGGGCCCTGTCATGCTGCACAATGAGCGGGTGTGTTTTCACGGAGTTTCACCCCTCAATCATCGCTTGAGGCGTGTATGAGTTCTGATCTGTTTTTGGTGATGCAAGGCAAGGGCAGCTCTTCTTTTTCCGTTCGACTCAAACTCGGTGATCTGACGATCGGTCGTTCGGACAAGAGCGACCTCTGCTTTAATATTGACACGATCTCACGTAACCATGCGAGGCTGAGCGTCGGTTCTCAGGGGGTCATTGTGACGGACTTGCAGAGCCGCAATGGAACTTGGGTGAACCGCCAACGGGTCAATAGTGCCCCGGTGTTTCCCAGAGAACTTATTCAGTTCGGTGTGGTCGAGTTCATTCTTTCACGTGATCCTCGTGGGGTGGGCGGTGAGGATCCCGACGAGGAAACGATCGATATCCAGTCCGCGATGGCCAGGAATCAGCGGACTCTGATTCCCTTGTCTCCCGCACAAACGAAGGTCTTCAACCTGCTGGTCAAAGGACACCTGGAAAAGGAAATCGCCGTCATACTGGCGCGCAGTGTTGAGACCGTCCACAATCATACGCGGAAAATCTACGAGGCGTATGGCGTGCATTCCAAAGTAGAACTCCTGCTCCAAGTCATGCCGCGATCCGTACCAGAGTGAGAACGTATCATCGACGAGACGAGCTACACGCCCCAGTCCAACCTCAACACATCGCCCGTTTGAAACGCGATCAGCGCCCATTCCCCGAGTGGGTCGCACGCGGTGTCCACGACCGCTGCCGGTGCCCCACTGGCCCAGATTAAATCGCCATCCGAGTCGAGCCAATAGACAAATTGCTCAATCGTCGTCGCGATCAAACGGTACGGCTCGTAACTGGCTGCGACTCGCTCGA
>JANOKO010001050.1:0-4985 GCA_031419335.1 Planctomycetota bacterium | reverse complement strand
GATCAGAGAAGGGAGGGCACCCGAGCCGACGCAAAGAAGTTCCCGCTTCTGGTATCGGCATCCAGACCCGGCTCAGGCCAGTCATTCGTTACAATCGGAACATTTTACCCAAACCGGCATGTCATCCCACTCTTCGCGGGGGAGCAAGGCTTAGCAGCCCGTTGAAAAACGTGGCATAGGCATCCTGCCCATGCGTGAGACTCAATGAATCACGGTCTAGTGTCCCGTCAACTCTTGATCTTGGGGTTGAGCCTGGCCCGCGCGGGAGGGCGAAGCTCCTGCTGAACCGCGAGCCAGGGGAGGCGCAGATTCGCAGTCGCGGCTCGGCGGGAGCCTCGCCCTCCCGAGGGAGGCGAACCCCTAAATCAAGCCTTGACGGGGCACGAGAAGCCCGTGCCACAGACTTTTTCACCGGGCTGTTCGGTGGAACCGTAGCCGCCGTCAAAACCTGGGCCGTCATCATCTGAGCCATTCCAAGGCCCGCAACACGCGCTATTCGGTCCAGCTCACATACCGTAAGGATCAGAAAACGGGGAGCAGGCCACTTTCATCCCCCGCAATTTGTGAATCCACTGCGTCAGCACGTCAGCAGAATGAATCGCTGGAACACGTCTCAACCATAAGCCTCCCCCATCCCCAGGCGATCGATCTCCGCGACAAGGCGGCGGACACCCGCTTCGTCGTCGCGGCGAGCGACAAGTGTGGCGGTGGGGGTGTGGACGATCAGGAGTCCCTTGACGCCAAACGTGGCGACGAGGTGGCCCGGTCGGGTTTGGATGATGCAATCTGTGGTCTCGACCCCGGAGTACGGGCCGCGGATCGTGTTGCCATGCTCGTCTTGGCCCCAGAGTTCCGGCCAGGTCTGCCAACTGCCGACATCGCTCCACGTAAAGTGGGCAGGGAGGACATGCAGGTGGGAGTTCGTCTCGCGGGAGAGAGGCTCCAACACAGCGTGGTCGACGGAGATGGAAGGGAGTCGGCGAAACTCCTCGCGAGTCAACTCATCCCAGTCTTCGTTGACCCCCTGCGCGGCCATCCGCACGACGACTTCCGCCATGGACGGCTGGTAGCGCGTGAGCAGCTCGAGAAACCGTCGGGCCTGCCACACGAAGATTCCGGCATTCCAGGAATGCCGCCCGCTGGTGAGGAATTGCGTGGCGGTCGCCAAGTTCGGCTTCTCGACGAAGCGGAGGACGGGGAACGCGGGAGGGGAAGCTTCGTGGGATAGGCTTCCAGCCTGTCGGAGTGGCTCGGGGGGTTGACAGGCCGGTAGCCTCTCCACCGGGGACTCGACCTCGATGTACCCGTAACCGGTGGCTGGCCTGGTGGGGGGAATCCCGAGCAGATACACCGACTCCGGATCCGCCTCGACCGCCTCCAACGCGGACCGCAGGCACCGCTGAAACCGGTCATCCGGCGAGATCAAATGATCCGCGGGTGTCACTGCCAGCACCGACTCCGGATCACGGCGAGCCCACACCGCAGCTGCCAACCCCAAGCACGCTGCTGTATTGCGAGCTGCCGGTTCCAGCAACAGGTTCTCCGGAGGGAGTTCCGGCAGTTGAGCCAGTGTGGGAATCGCATAGTCCGATCCGGTGATGACCGAAATCCGATCCCAAGTGAAGAGGGGTCGGGCGCGGTCGGCTGTGGCTTGCAGCAAAGAGCGATCACCCTCCAGCGTGAGAAACTGCTTGGGCCGCGCGCGGCGACTCTCGGGCCAGAACCTGACGCCACCCCCGCCCGCCATGATTGTCAGAATGCGCATTGGTGTTTCCTGCGGAGAGGTGTCGGAGGGTTCGCGGCACAATCAGAGGCACGCACTTGGAGGCGAATCAGCGAACATCGCTGACACACCGAGTGTCTTTCGAGTGGCCCGTGGTGTTCGTCGTGATACTTCACGCGGGGGAACGTGAGACATTCCCTCGTAGCCACGTTTCGCCAGAACGTGGACGAAATGGCGCGAGAACGCACCCATGCGTGGGGCAGCTACGACTCACTCGGGACTGCGAGCAGAATACCTGGGCTGCCAACTGCTCCAAGCCTCCTCTTCTGCCCACTTCGGTCAGAGAACAGTGGGATTGAACAGAAGATCACCAAGGTTACGAAGGGGGGAGCAAGGGTTCTGCAACGCAAACTCACGGCACCCGAGTTGTCAGTCGTGTGGCTTCGAGTTGAGCGGTGAGGGCTGCCCGCTGACAGTTTCCCCCCACCTTGCGTCGAGTGCGAATTCCGCTATATTTTGGCAACGTCACTGCCGAAGTGACAGAGAGTCGGGGAGAAATCCCTCTTCCGGAGAGGTGGCAGAGTGGCCGAATGCGCCGGATTGCTAATCCGGTAGACGCGAAAGCGTCTCGGGGGTTCGAATCCCCCCCCCTCCGCTACGTTGGATTCTTCGTAAAATCAAATGATCGGGACTCGAATTCGGCGTGCGTGTCCTTCGTGCGTCTTTCGAGATCAACTGAGCGCCGCAATCCTTGGAGAATCTTCGGGCTGCGCCGTATGCTTGTGATCCAACGGCTGCCTAAGTCCGTTGGATCCAGCGGTGGCTTGGCAGATACCGTGTGTGCCAATTGCCAGAATTCCCGTGGGAGATCGCCATGTTTTCGCCAGATGAACCCGCCCAGGAACCTTGGGAGTCACAAGATGATCTCACTCCTCGGGTAGAGCGTGGTCCGGACTCTGACCTTACGGTAGATGACTTGGTATTCGTCGGTTTCAACTCCCGGATTGCCGCACTGAATCGGACGACCGGAGAATTGGTGTGGGACTGGAAATCCCCGAACGGCAGCGGCTTTGTGGCCATGTTGCTGGAGGGAGACCAACTCGTCGTGTCCGTTTCGGGCTATACCTACGCGATTGATCCAGCCACCGGAAACACCTTGTGGGTCAATCTGTTAAAGGGATTCGGCTACGGGATTCCGTGCCTTGTCTCTGTTTCGGGATCGACACTGAGCCACTCAGCCGCTGCGGCAGAGACAGAAGCCCAGCAGGCCCGGAATAACGCGGAGAACAATTCATCGCACTCGTAGGCAGAGACCATTGGCTCGCACGCATCGGAGTGGACCAGTCAGTCGCCGCCGCTGAAATAGACCGTGGCACGGGCGTCCCGCCCGTGAATCCATTTGAACACGCCTGGAGGAGCCGCCCCTACCACCTTTTCCACAGGCTGTTAGGCACTCTGGCAGCCACGAGTCCGAGTTGTTCACGATATTGTTTGTCCGTGCCACAATTCGCAATCACGCATCAAGCCGAATACCACACGAGTTGGAATCTGGTGCCTGGTTCGTTCGACGATACAATTCGGCAGCCCTCATCTCGCGGCCCATTCCCTGTGGCCTTCCCACCTCCAAATTCTCGCTGATGGCATCGGCAGCGTGATCCCTACGCTGGATTCGCAGAAGTGTGGGCTGCTCATGTCGACAGACAGCTCATCGCACATCTCTTCGCCAGAAGGCCAGTACCGCAGTGAACCATTCTGACTCAATACTGACGCGAGCGGTTCACGGCTGTTGGGCTTGTACCGCAGCAGCGGGAGCGGTGTGCGGAGCTGTCGTGACGAGTCTGGCTTGGCTGATTCCGACCGAAGTTATACAGACTTGGGCGGTGCAGAGAGTCAACCCCACCGATGCCTATGCGCAGTTCGAGGCTTTGGGCATCGCCGAGGCAGTGCAGTGGGCGGCGCGGTGGTTGGGGTTGGGGCTGGCTGCGGTGTTCATGGTGTTCTGGCGGTTAAGAACGAGTGCAGCACCGTGGATTGAAGGAGCGATCAGAGGGTTCTGGAGAGTGACCGCGCCAATGCCACAGGTGCAATCGGGGGAGCAAGCCACTCTGCGGTTTTCCCTCGCCGTCTCCATCGTGAAGCGTGTGGCACTGTTGTCCGTTTTCCTCTTGTCATTGACCCATTGGGGAGCCGCGATTCGCCAGCGATTCCGGGATTGGCCTTACTATCGGTTCAATGGCGGGGACCAGATTCTGCCCAACATGAGCGAATCGAATCGTGAGGTGATTCGTTACCTGCGGACAGCGACCCCGGACCACTCGCGCATTCTGGTCGTGAGTGATCAGAAGCTGTTCTTTTTGTCCTATCACCTTCGTCCGCGTCAGTTGTTCCACCGGATGCACCCGGAAGCTGAGCATCTGATTCCGCGAGCCAACCAGGCTCGACAACTGGCAGCGTTCCGCTTGGAGGATCTGCCTCCGGATGTTTGGGAATGCCATCCGGAGTATGTCCTGGAGTACTTCGAAGGTTCTGAATACCTCGATCCCTCTCGCACGACAGAGGACCGCGCTTGGTTGGAGTGTTTCCGTGAACGGTCGGGCGACCCCGTAGCGGTGCCAGGGTATGTGGTCTCATTGCGTCGTTGGCCGCTGACGGGGGGCCAGCCCTGATGGGATTATTCGCCGCAGTCATAGCGATCGTGGGGGCAACCCTTGCGGGGCGGGCTTTACTGGCACTGATCGAACGTCTCCTTCGAGCGGACGAGATCTCGCGCCCACGTTCCGAGGTGTGGGGCATTTCGATCCTGCTCGGGATGGCTTTCACGGGTGCCGCAGCATTCGTGTGGTCAGAACTGGGGCGACCACTCGATGCCCGGTTCTCATGGGGGCAGGCCGCTCTGGGATCAGTCCTGGGTCTGGTGGCTATGTTGAATTCGCGGCGTCGATCACAACCGAACTTGACCACGGCTCCCCGGCCTACCGAGAACGCACTGGCTCGGATGTGTCAGCTCATCCTGGGGCTGATGATAGCAGCCTCCTTTGTTCAGACCCTGCTCACTCCGCAACGATTTTGGGATGAACGGGCGATCTTCGCGATCAAGAGCCGAGTCCTCTTCGAAACAGGATCAATCAACGCTCCCGAGTTGTTGCATCCAGACTTTGTACAATATCACCCTCGCTATCCACTCCTGATCCCTCTGCTGGAGCGTCACGTTTACGCCCTCAGCGGCTCGGCAGACGACCGCTGGAGCAAGGTCTGGTTCCCA
>JANOKO010001049.1:0-2487 GCA_031419335.1 Planctomycetota bacterium | reverse complement strand
CAAATTTTGGCGATGCTGCAGGTAACGCCGCGTACCAACTGCCTTGGCGAAATCCCACTTCTACGTTTAAATTATTGGCATTTTCTCGGGCGATGGCCAGTGCTTCGATTGAAATATCGGTGGCAACCACGCGCGTATCGGGGCGTAGGCGCGCTAGCGTAATGGCGATCGCACCGGATCCTGTGCCAAGATCCAATATAATCGGGCGTTTTGAGGCATTTGCCTTGGGAAGCCGTGTTAATACTGCTAGCTCATGGACTCGTTTCGAGTATCGCTGGCGAAATGCTTCATGGTCGTCATCGAGTCTCATCAATGGGTCGTTGATGCACGGACCTGCACACCAGAAACAGCCCCAATATCTTCGAAGTTGCCAACGCGCCTTGTGAGCATGCGGGCACGGTAAACCCAAGTCCCTGCTGATGAGATATTCCGTGGCTTCGTACGGTGTTTCTCGGCGAGAAACCGGAATGGTCAGCACCCGATATTCGGAGATGGACGAATACCACTGGCAGTCTTCGCAACTCTCCATGAAGAGACTCACTTCGACAATCATCATCCATGCAGCGCCAGCCAGCGCCAGCCCAACTCCCGTGAGCGCGGCCTGTTTCTGGCGATAACTTGGCATCGACAACCACCTTTCCAGTCACGCTGTAACCGGCGGTTGGAAACCGATTCAAGGGGCTCCCGTGATCGAAGCAATTCGGTCCAGAAAGCCTTTCAGATGCTTGCTTCTCGCTGGGTGTTGGAGTTTGCGGACAGCTTTGGCTTCGATTTGGCGGACCCGTTCCCGGGTCACCTTGAAGATGCGACCGACCTCTTCCAGGGTATACGTGTATCCGTCTCCTAAGCCGTACCGCAGCTTGATGATCTCCCGCTCGCGGTATGTCAGAGTCTTCAGGACGCAATCGATGTTGTCCTTGAGCATGTCCGTGGCAGCGGCATTGACGGGGCTTTCCGTGCGAGTGTCTTGCACAAAGTCCCCGAAGAAGCTGTCGTCCCCTTCGCCGACGGGTCGGTCGAGGCTGACGGGTTGGCGGGAGATTTTGAGGACTCGGCGGGTCTCGTTGACCTCGATGCCGGAGGCTGCGGAGAGTTCCTCGACAGTCGGTTCGCGGCCCAGTTCCTGGACCAGCCCCTTGCTCACACGGCGGAGGTGGGACATCGTCTCGATCATGTGGACCGGGATGCGGATGGTGCGGGCCTGATCCGCAATGGCGCGTGTGATGGCCTGCCGAATCCACCATGTGGCGTAGGTCGAGAACTTGTAGCCCCGGCGGTATTCGTACTTATCGACCGCCCGCATCAGGCCGGTGTTCCCCTCTTGAATCAGGTCGAGGAAGCTCAGGCCGCGATTCCGATACTTCTTCGCGATCGACACCACCAACCGCAGGTTCCCGCCCGACAGGTCGCGCGTCGAACGCTCGTACGACGTGTATCGCAATTGGATTTCCTCAGCCCGCTTCTTTCCCGATTCGGGAGTCTCCAGCGTCAGCTCCATCAACTCACGAAGTTCCTTCTGAGCGAGTTCGCGAGTCTCGATATTTCCTTTGTGCAGCTTCAACTGGTCGCGCAGTTGGATCATACGTGTGGTGATCTGCTTGAACCGTTCCATGAGGGGATGAATGCGGGCGGTGCGGACGCCCATCTCTTCGATCAGCTTGGCGATCTTACGGCGGTTCTTGTTCAGCCGCTCTTCCGTCTGTTTGCGGACGGTCGGCTTGGTCGCCGGATCGGTGATGATCTGGAATTCGGCGAGGTTTCGCGACTGGAGGTGGCGGATCGTTTGCAGGTTCAGCGGCATGCGTCCGAGAATCTGATCCTTCTCCAGCCCTTCAGTCAACGAGACTTTGATCGTGCGGTCGAACGGCAACTCGCCATCACTAACACGCTGCAACACCTCCACCGTTTGCTGGGCGACGTAATCGTTTTCGAGCAGGTGGTGACGATACCGACGACGGGTGATTTCGATCGTCTTGGCAAGTGAGATTTCCTCCTCGCGGGTCAGCAGGGGCAGTTCGCCCATCTGGGTCAAGTAGATGCGGACCGGGTCTTCGATCTGCTTCGAGTCGTCGAGTTCGACGGAACCTCGCTTGGGCTTGGCGGGCTCCGTGACCTTGGTGGCCGTCTTCTTCTTGGTCGCAGACTGGCTGACACGCCGCAGCTTGAGGTCATCGCGCACACTCAGCCCCAACTCCTCCAGGAGCATCAACACTTCTTCGAGCTTCTCCGGGCTGACCGCTTCGTTCGGCAGATACGAGTTGATCTGCGTGAACGTCAGGAATCGCTGCTGGCGAGCGAGGTCAATCAGTTGGCACAGGGCTTCGTCATGCTGGTACATGGTGGGGTTTCCTCCGGGGTTGAACGAGGGGTGAGACAGCCGTGGGGACGGCTGGCCTACGCAGTCGTTCTCTTGGTGGCGCGTCTCTGGTGAAACTGGTATGCCTGACGCAACTGGTCGGCGTCGTCAGGCGGAGGCGTTCCCTCGCC
>JANOKO010001048.1:0-3432 GCA_031419335.1 Planctomycetota bacterium | reverse complement strand
TGCCCCCTCTCCCCTATCATCGACGCTGTTTTCGGGGAGGACTTCACTGGGGGGAGAGGGCCGGGGTGAGGGGGCCATATCGCTCGCTCAGGCCCCCACACCCCAAACCTCACCCCCGCAAAAAGCACAGCGCCAGGGCCACATCGATCGCGGGGGAGAGGGGGCCGGAAACGTGTTGAACACCTTATGGACGTGATCCCTAAGATATCCTTCACGGCGTTGCCTGCCGGGGTCGGATTCTTCCCTGGTATTCTGCCAATGCCTCGGCTGCCATCGCATCTAGTTTTCCCGCCGCAGCATCGCTTTCAATCTAGTGATCCCACACCGACTCATCAAACTCGAAAAACCACCGACGGAACTCGGCCAACTCCGAGGAGGGAGTTGTTGAACAGCTTGCTCGATGGCCTGTATTGTTGTCATCGGGGGTTCTCTTCTGCGTGAACCACCGCACGGACGGGCAAATGTGCCCGTTCTACGACAGAATCCCTGTGACGACCTTCCCATGCACATCGGTCAGCCGGAAGTCGCGGCCTTGGAATTTGTAGGTCAGCTTCTCGTGGTTGACGCCCATGCAGTGCAGGATCGTCGCGTTGAGGTCATGAATGTGGACGGGGTTCTCGGTGATGTTATAACTAAAATCGTCGGTCTGGCCGTAGGTCAGGCCGCTCTTCACGCCGCCGCCAGCCATCCACATCGTGAAGTTGCGGGGATGGTGGTCGCGGCCGTAGTTGTCGGGGGTGAGGGTGCCTTGGCTGTAGACGGTGCGGCCGAACTCGCCGCCCCAGACGACGAGGGTGTCATCGAGCATGCCGAGGCGTTTGAGATCCTTGACCAGAGCCGCGCTCGGCTGATCGGTGGCCGGGCACAGGCCGCGGATGTTCCCCGGCAGACTGCCGTGATGGTCCCAGCCTCGGAGGAAAACCTGCGTGAACGGCACGCCGCGTTCAGCCAGCCGCCGGGCCAATAAGCAGTTGTAGGCAAACGTCCCCGGGTTCGTGACATCTGGCCCGTACATATCGAGGACCGACTTCGGCTCCTTTGATATGTCGGCCAGATCCGGCACCGAGGTCTGCATCTTATAGGCCATCTCGTATTGCGAGATGCGGCTGGTGATCTCGGGATCGCCCATCGCCTCGTACCGCTGCTGGTTCAAGTCGGCCAGCCCGTCGAGCATCTTGCGGCGCGTGGCTTTGTCGACTCCCGCCGGGTCAGTCAGGTACAGCACCGGATCGCCCGAGGACCGCAGCGCGACCCCTTGATGCTTCGTCGGCAAGAACCCCGACCCCCACAGCCGCGAGAAGAGAGCCTGCGGCGTCGCCCCAGTCCCCAGCCGTGACACCAGCACGACGAACGCGGGCAAGTCCTTGTTCGGGCTACCCAGCCCGTATGAGGTCCACGCCCCCATACTGGGGCGACCGGGAATCTGACTGCCGGTCTGGATGTAGGTGATCGCCGGGTCGTGGTTGATGGCCTCGGTATGGACTGACTTGATGATCGTGATGTCGTCGACGATCGTCGAGATGTGCGGCAGCAACTCGCTGACCCATCCGCCCGACTTCCCGTGCTGAGCGAACTTGAAGATCGACGGGGCGCAGGGGAACCGTGCCTGGCCCGAGGTCATCGTCGTGATCCGCTGGCCATTGCGGACACTTTCCGGCAAGTCCTTGTCGTAGAAGTCCTTGAGCTTCGGCTTGTAGTCGTACAAGTCGAGCTGGGACGGAGCATCCGCCATGAACAGCCAGATGACCCGCTTAGCGGTCGGCTTGTGGTGGAGCTGCTTGAGCGACCCGAGCGCGGCCAAGTCCGGCCCGGCGGCGGGGGTAGTCCCCTCGCCGAACAGTTGCGGACTCATGCAATTGGCCAGCGCCGCAGCTCCCAGTCCGCAGGCCGAGCGGTTGAAGAAGTGGCGGCGGGTGTGGGACAGGAAGTGGTCGTCAATGGGATTCATGGTAGGGCTCCCGGCGGGAAGGATCGACGACTACTAATGTATCGGCCAGCGGGAGGGTTGGGAATTGAAACTCCTGATTCTCAGGTAGGCACACGCAGGAATGGTCTTACTGCTGTATTCCATTTGGTATCACACAATTCGGTATCATCGCAGGGAATTTCCATGACCCGCCTTGCCCGGCGTCTGGTCGGCTCCTTAATCTCATCATGCCTGAAGCAGCACCGACGGAACGGTTTGCAACAACTTCCCTTTGAGTGATCGTCGCCGCCTGGCGACGGACCAAGCCCTAGAGCGGTTCCATGAAAGTCCACCAGTTCCTCGACCATTACGGTGTCACCGAGAATCCGTTTGCGGAAGAGGATGCGCAGTCGGATCGTGTCTTTCAGTCGCACTGTCTGAAGGGGATCCACCATGCTGCCTGGGACAAGATCTATGGCAACCCGGCCACTCCAGCCACCTCGGTTGTGTTCGGGGAGCAGGGAGCGGGCAAGACCGCGCTGCGACTCCAGATCATCGACAAGCTGGCCGAGTACAACTCCCAGAACCCGACCAACCGGGCCTTCGTACTTCAGTACGACGACTTCAACCCGTTCCTGGACTGTTTTCGCGAGCGGCTCTCTGGGAGTCGTCGCAAGCCGGAAAAGGCCCTGCAGAACTGGAAGCTGTGGGACCACATGGACGCGATCCTGTCGCTGGCCGTGACCCGGCTGTCCGACATGATCCGCAACAATGGATCCGATCCAAACGATGCCTCGGCCAAGATTACGCCGGATGGTCTCGATCAACTGACCCGCCCGCAGAAGCGCGACTTGTTGCTGCTGGCCACGATCTACGATCAGAATCGCTCGCTGGCCCCGATGCTTCGCTGGCATCAATTGAGATCGAAGTTGAAGTTCAGCTCGTGGAGTCGGTTCCTCAGTCCGCTGTACGCGACGTTGGCGAGTGCAGCCGTTCTCGGCGTGGCGTATTGGAAGGGCGCAGGTTGGGGCGGGTTGGCGAACAGGTGGGCCATCGGGCTGTCATTGGCGTGCTGGTTACCGTTTGCGTGGTATCAACTGCGACTGCTGTGGGGGGCGTGGCGAATCAAGGGGCAGGTGCGTGTGGTCGACCACACGGTGCCGATCTTGCGGTCGCTGTTGTCGAAGTTCAACGCGACCGAGTTGCTCGACCAACCGGTGCCGAGGGCCTCTCGCGGCGATGACCGGTACGAGATGTTGATCAAGTTGCAGGCCCTGCTGAAGACTCTCGGCTTTGCCAGCCTGGTGGTGCTTGTCGACCGGGTCGATGAGCCGCACCTCATCAACGGATCGCCGGAGCGGATGCGTGACTTGATCTGGCCGCTGTTCGACAACAAGTTCCTCAAGCACCCCGGACTGGCATTCAAACTGTTGCTGCCGTCAGTGGTTTCGGGGTTCCTTCAGAAGGAAGAGAAGGAGTTCTATGAACGCTCTCGGCTCGACAAACAAAACCTGATCCGCGATCTG
>JANOKO010001047.1:0-2718 GCA_031419335.1 Planctomycetota bacterium | reverse complement strand
CCAATCCCTGCGACAGTTGTCATGATTCCCGACATCTCTGTCGAAACTTCGCGAGTCTTTTGTAAGAAGGTCGGAAACCAGGTCACGAAAAAGACCATGCCTGCAGCGCGAAAAAACTGTTGGGAACACAAGAGAATCATCGACCGACTGTGGATCATGCGCGACCAATCGACTGGACGATGGGTCTCAACGGACTGATGGATAAACGGCAATCGCCTCACCGAAATGCAGACCAGGAACAGCGCTACCCACAGCAGGCCGGGAATCACGTAGATTCCGAAAACAAGTCGCCACCGCTCGATTTCCCAGGCGGCAGCTGTCGGCTGCAACAGCGTGAGAGCCTTGCCGGTTAAGCTGGGGCTGATCGCTCCGCCGACCAGCATTCCTGCTGCCAAAAGCCCCGAAGCTCGGGCTCGCTCCGACTCCGGGAAAAGCTGACCGATGGCCTTGGCAGCACAGGGGAACGCGCCGGCCTGAGCGGCTCCCATGATCCCCCAGAGTATGAGGAGCGAGTAGAAACCGGTCGCAAAACCGCTAATGAGTGTGGCGATCGACCATATCACGCAAAGGATCGCCAGTGCCCGTCGACTCCCCACTTGGTCCGCAAACCTGCCACTCGGGAGTTGCAGCAGCGCATAAGCGAAGTACCAGCCCCCCTGCACCATCCCCATGCTCAGTCCCAGGCTGCCGAACTGGAGATCGGCAGCGATCTCCTTTGCAGGAACGCTGAGAGCTGACCGTTGAAGGTAGGCAATGACCGCCATCAGACACAGAAAAGCCAACACCCAGTGGCGGTCGTTCGGAGACTCGTCGGCATCAGTGGTCATGACGAGATCACTCCGCTGAGCTGTTCGAACAATCGGTCGACTTCGCAAGCCGTCTCCCCATCCAGCGACCACCCGTAGGGAGCCCGCCGCCGGTCGGACTCCCAGATTCCACGTTTCACCAGCAGGTATTTTTCAATCGCCAGAAACC
Source organism: Planctomycetota bacterium (assembly GCA_031419335.1). Lineage (GTDB taxonomy): Bacteria > Planctomycetota > Planctomycetia > Planctomycetales > Planctomycetaceae > TH-plancto1. Next base: position 1,743 of record JANOKO010001047.1, on the reverse strand, counting down.
CATCCAGTCCGGCTTGAAGCTGCAGGGCGACGATCGCGCAGATCGGGAAGTAGACGGCATACGCCCTCGCGTCATTCCCGCGCTCAAGTGCGTTCCAGAGAGAGACAATCCCGTCGAGCAAATCCATACCCGGCATCGTTCCGGCAATCCCGCGGCGGTAGCTGTCGATTAAGAGGATGCCGCCGGAGCCCTCGTAGATCTTCGCCTGCCCTTGTGTGGCGTCGCGTAACGCAGAGAGATTCGGGCCGATCGGGGCCGCCTCGGGCTTGAACAGAATCTTGTCGTGGCCATAGCGCTCCAACAGCTTCAGATAGACCTCTAGCGGGATCGCCTGGCCGACATACCCCGAGGCATCCTGCACAATAATCGGCAGGGACACCCCCTCGGCCAGCTCGCGGTAATAATCCAGCCGCTCGTCGACCGACAGCCCCGTCGTCAGCGGCGGTGCCGCCATCACGGCATCGCACCCCGCCTGCTCGGCATGCCGGGCATACGCCAGAGCCTGCTTCCCACTTTCCGAGCTGACGGCGGCAAACACGGCTCCGCGCCCAGCGCTGTACTCGACGATGCGCTCGATCAACTCCCGCCGCTCATCCGTCGAGAGTCGCAAGATTTCGGAGACCATGCCGGTTCCCATGCCATTGGCACCGACACGATAGGCCCAATCAATTTCGCGGCGGAGAGCTGCAAGGTCAATACGGTCCTCCGCCGTAAACGGTGTGTGAACGATTGGAAGAACGCCATGCAGGAGACGTGTTTGAGTGGTCATTCCTCGCTCTCGGGCTCGTCAATCTCAAATATGTTCGACACTGTCGCACATATTGGGGTAGTCCAGAAAAAGTCAGACGCTTTCTGACTTTTTCGACACATTGATTTTACCAATCCCCGACACTCCCATCCGGATGGAACACCCTCTGCGGGATCTCTTGTTGGAAGGGATGCTTGCGGACCTCGTCCTCGTTGATCGTGATGCCGAGTCCGGGGCGGGTGTTGGGACGGACGATGCGTCCCTTCTTCTCCACCGTGAATCCTTCCTGAACCACATCCTGCCGCCAGGGCACATCCCCGTGAACCGTCTCGCAGATGATGTAGCTCGGCTGAGAGAATCCAAACTCGAGCGAAGCCGCCGTACTGACGGGCCCCTGCGGATTGTGCGGAGCGAGGGCGATGCGGTACGCCTCAGCCAGGGCGGCCACGCGGCGGGCCTCGGTGAAGCCGCCGCAATGCGTGATGTCGAGTTGGCACACCGCACAGGCTCCCGCTGCGAACAGATCACGAAACGCAGCCAGATGCGTGACCCGCTCACCGGTCGCGATCGGTGTCGACACCGCCCGCGCAATGGCCGCCAGTCCCTCGACACTCTCGGGCCAGCACGGTTCCTCAAAGAAATACAGGCCGTACGGCTCCAGCGCTTTTGCGAACTGCAGTCCCATCGCCGGTGTGGGCCGAGCGTGGCAATCGACCATGATGTCAATCGCTTCTCCGACCGCTTCGCGCATCGCAGCCACAGCGGCCTCGGCTGTGCGAATCGGACGGAGGCCATCCAGAGGCATCGTCGGGGGGACCGCCATCGACTTGAAGGCCGTGAACCCATCCGCCACAGCCTGCCGCGCCAGATCGCCAAACCGTTTGGCGTCGTCCGCCGAGGTCTCGTAGAAGTCCTCCATCTTTCCGCCGCCCAAGTGGCAGTAGGTCCGGACATAATCCCGCACGGGACCGCCCCAGAGCTTCGAACAAGGGAGT
>JANOKO010001046.1:0-3322 GCA_031419335.1 Planctomycetota bacterium | reverse complement strand
TTCCGGCATCTGGATGTCCATCAATATCACATCGAATCCGCCAGACAAGGCAAGCTGGACCGCTTGGCGACCGTTATTGGCCACCGTGATCGAATGTCCCCAGCGTTTCAATAGGCCGATCGCGAGCTTTTGGTTGGCAAGGCTGTCTTCGGCCAGCAGGATCGACAACGGCGGCAGTTGTGCAGTTGTCAGGGGAGCCTCAACCGGCAGGGGACGATCACTTCGGCGACCATCCATCGCCAGCATGATCGCGTCCAGCAGGTCGGACTGCTTGACCGGCTTCACCAGGAAAGCCTTGATGCCGAGATGCGCGAGGTCTTTCGATCCATGTGTCTGGTCCAGAGATGTGAGCATCATCACCACGACGCTCGAAATCTTGCTGTCCTGCTGGATGTGGGAGGCCAGAGTAAAGCCATCCACATCCGGCATGCTGGCATCGGTCAGCACCAGATCAAACGGAGGGCCGGTTTCGCTGGTTTGTCGCAATTGATCGAGCGCGGATGCGGCATCGGCGACAGCGATCGGATGCATCTGCCAATTCTGGCACATGCGCAGCAGAATGCGGCGATTTGTTTGGTTGTCATCAACGATCAAAACTCGCAGTCCCGTCAGCAAGTGGAGATCCTGATCGGGGGGAGGGCTGGTGAGGGGTCCGCTGGCTGGGGAAAAGGGAACGAGAAAGTGGAACGTGCTCCCCTGCCCCAGTTGGCTTTGTACCCAAATACGGCCCCCCATCAGCGACACGAGTCGCAACGAGATCGAGAGTCCCAGACCCGTCCCGCCAAAACGCCGGGTCATCGATGTATCGGCTTGCTCAAAGGCTTCAAACACACGCGACTGCTGCTCCTGATCAATGCCAATTCCGGTATCACGGACGGCGAAGTGCAGTTGGATCTGCTGTCCCTTCGATGAATCGACATGGACCGAGACCACGACTTCGCCAGTCTCCGTAAACTTAATAGCGTTGCCGACCAGATTGAGAATGATCTGCCGCAGACGCAGCCCATCGCCGAGCACAAACTGAGGAACGGCATCATCGATTTCAAAAGCCAATTCGATGCGTTTGGCATGGGCTCGAATCGCCAGAGTCCGCACGGTGTCTCCAAGCCATTCGCGAACCTCGATCGGATAGCTTTCCAACTCGACTTTTCCCGACTCGATCTTCGAGAAATCAAGGATGTCGTTAATGATACCCATCAGCGATTCTGCGGAGTCGCGGATCGTTTCGAGGTATTCTCGCTGTTCGGATTGGAGTTGTGTCCCCAATAAGAGTTCGGACATGCCAATGACCGCGTTCATGGGGGTCCGGATTTCATGGCTCATATTGGCCAGAAAGTCACTCTTGGCACGGCTGGCCACCTCGGCGGCGTCTTTGGCTCGGCGCAGTTCTTCTTCAGCGAGTTTGCGCTCGGTGATGTCACGGCAGATACCCACCAATCCGATGATCTCACCCGACTTGGTCCGGAGAGGGACTTTCGTCGTGAGGATCGTGCAGCGGAACCCGTCAAACGTGACAAACTCCTCCTCTCGATTAAAGAGCGTCGATCCGGTGGTCATCACCCGCTGATCGTCGGACTCATAGATCGCAGCCAGTGCGGGTTCACAAATATCTCCATTGCATAGTCCAATCAGTTCCGCTTCGGACAGCTTTCCCAGTGCCGCCCAATGGGTGGCGTTGACGGTGACAAAGCGGCAGTTGCGGTCTTTAATGAAGATGTGGTCGGGCAGGTTATCAATCAAGGTCCGCAGTCGGTCACGTTCCACATGCAGGGCTTCCTCGGTGTCATGGTGCTTCGTGATGTCTCGCGAAATGCCCACGGTCCCGATGATATGGCCGTCGTGGTTTCGAAGCGGAACTTTTGTCGCGGAGACCCAGGAAATGTGCCCGTCTGGCCAGACCAATCGCTCCACTTCATCGACCAGTGGAGTTCCCAGCTCCATAATCTCCTGCTCTTGAGATTGAGAGGCATCCGCATGTTCGACCTGGAAGAAATCGGCGTCGGTCATGCCGATCGCAAGCTGAGGGTCGGACAACCCCGAACGGAGGGCCTTGGCTCGATTGATTCGCAGAAAGCGCCCTTCGCGATCTTTGAAGTAGATATCGTCAGGAATCGTTTCCATCAGTGCTTCGAGCAGTGCTTGCTCGGCTTGCAGCTCACTCAAATGCTTCTCAGCAGACCGTAGTCGTTCTCGTAACTCGACATTGTCGGCGAGCAAGGATGAAAGTCGTGGGGGCGAAGCGGGATCGGTCATCTCACATCCTCCGATGTCACAGTAGGATGAAAGTGTCCGGACTGTCGGACCAGACCGCAAGAGAACAGGTCAGATCTGCCGTGTCCAGCGGAGAGGAACGGACGACGATGTCTCCGGATTGTCGGGAATTCGCCTATTTCCCCAGGAAACTAAACAGCCGGCGTCTCGGCTTATCAGTCGTGATCGACGACGTGGTATCACCAGCACTGGAGGCCAATTGCTCACCGGAATCGATTTGTTGCGCGAGCAGTTCGATGGCCTTGGTGGCCTTGGATTTCGGGGCCTGCTCGATCAGCGGCACTCCGTTGTTACGAGATTCGATCATCGCCGAATAGTCGTTGGGAATCTGCCAATAGACCTCTCGACCAATCGTTTCAAGAGCCTTGTTCAGACTGATTTGGCTGTCTTCAAGCCCGATCCGATTCACCAGCACTTTGACCTTGTCCGCCATTTCTCGCTCTTCCAGAAACTGCATGATGCGGACCACATTCCGCAGACAAGGAAGATCCAACTGAGTCACGAGCAGGACCATGTCAGACACTTGCATGGCGGCGATATCAAGCGGGCAGAAACTCTTGCTCACGTCAATAATCAAGTGCGAGAACGTAGCCTTCAAGAGGGCGACCACACGTTGCAACTGATCGGGAGAGATGGGCGGATGATCGTCCATCTGAATGGGACGCGGGAGCAAAAACGCGCCACTCGAATGCTGCGTCAGCGACCGCTTGAGTAGGGAGTAGTCCAGTCGAGTGATGTTGTCAGCGACATCTTGAATGGTGTAATCGGGAATGATATCGAGCCAGACATCGGCGTCACCCAGCCCCATGTCGAGGTCGATGATCCCGACGCTGTTTTCTGGATTCTTCGCTTCAATGCAGGCCAAATTGATGGCCAGTGACGTGCAGCCCACGCCACCGCTCGCCCCGACGATCGTCACAACCTTACTACCGCCCGTCTTCCCCCCCTTGCGACCTCCCCCCGTCAGTTGCAAGCGATCGAGCGCGGCCATGAAGTCGTCGAGGCGGAGCGGGGCATTGAGAAATTCCCGAGCACCATTCCGCATCGCCTG
>JANOKO010001045.1:0-8513 GCA_031419335.1 Planctomycetota bacterium | reverse complement strand
CGTGCATGCAGCTCTCCCCAACCATCGATGCGCTAGCCACCGAGTTCTCGGGCAAGGTCAAGATCGGCAAGGTCAACATCGACCAGAACCGTCAATTGCCCGTAAAATATCGAGTGAACGCCATCCCCACGTTGATGGTCTTCAAGGGTGGAGCCGTTGTTGAAACGATTCAAGGGGCTCAGTCCAAGGATAAGCTGACGGCGATGCTGAACAAGCACGCTTCGTAATGCGTCGTAGCCACCTTCGCCAGAAGGTGGGCGAAGGTTTTGAGCGTTGTCGATGCCAACAGACTTCCGAAGTCTTCTGAGACTTCGGAAGTCTTTACATTCATTCGGTCGCTGGTTCCGGAAACCCACGTTCTGGAGAACGTAGCTACGGGGGCATGGCGAGGAGATGCGCATGCGGCTGTTCCCAGTGGGTTGGCGATGCATGCTGTTGTTCGCCTGCATTGCCGGTGTGCTACTGGGTGATGAGCCTGGGCCAACCGGTGCGACTCCCAGCGCCTTCGAGGGACTGGGTGCCGACGCCTGGGGCGAAATCGTCCGCGCGACCGTCATCGCCACTCTGCCGGAACACAAGGTGCAGGATAAGCACTGGGGCCACACCGCAGCCGTCTTCTCCCGCTACGAGATCAAGACCCGCAAGGGACGCCTTTCGATGCGTCCCAGGACGAAACAGGTCAACCACGGGTTCTGGCAACGGCAGACGGTCACGCTGCTCCAGCCCGATGAAACGCTCCAGATCGAGTTTCAGCATGTTGCACGGCTCCCCGATGGAAAGCTGACATTCACGATGCGATTGGTACTCCGAGCGCGGGTGCTGACCGAATTCGAGCACTGGGTCTACGGTGTCAAGGGAGTCAATGGGGAAGTCGAGGCCGATGTCACCCTGATCGCCGTCGTGCATTGCGGGTTGGATTTAACATCGGAGCAGGAGATGGGGGACTTGCTGCCTTCCATTCGATTGGTTCCGCAGGTGACGGGCCTCACGCTCAAAGTTCATGACATTGACGCCCGTAAGATCGGACTGATTGGTGGCTGGGCTGCGGGGGAACTGGGAGACAGTTCTCGTGCGACAGTGAACAGCATTCTGCACGAATACGAAGGGGCGATCCTGAAGAATCTGCGGAAGCAGATCGAGAAGAACGAAGACCGGCTTCGCATCTCACCGGCACGGCTACTTGAAGGATCGAAGCCCCGGACGCCGGCGTCTCCGAAAGATTGACTCAAAGTGGCTCACTTCGGCTTTTGTTGGCATCCAATCCTTAGATTCAGCGTAATCGTCGTTCTCACATCACCGGTATCGCAGTGTGATGATTTCGAGAACTGAGGGCGATTCTAGCGATTCAGCCGTCGGTGCCTTGCCTATGCTTCAGACGCGTCCCTCCCGTTTCTATCGACTGGTCTGACCTTGCGCTCCGTCCTCATTCTTCAGCATGATGCGTCACTCGTGCGCGAGATCATGCCCCGGTGGCTGAACAGTTTCAGCGATCTGGCTGGGATCGTCGTGATTCGAGAGAGCAGTGGGCATCGGCTGAAAAAACTCCAGAGAAGCATTCATCGGGACGGACTGCTGAGGACGATCGATTTACTGGCTTACCGGTTGTTTCACAAATACCGTCACGCTGCAGCCGATCGGAAATATGAAAACGAGATCCAAGAGTCACTGGGATTGGTCTATCCGCCTGTCACTCGCGGACTCCCCCTTCTGGAAACGGCTTCTCCCAACAGCCTGGAGGCGCAAGCGTTTATTCGGTCGTGTGAACCGGATGTCATGCTGGCGTGTTGCAAGCATATTCTGAAACCGGAGGTGTTCGAACAGGCCCCGCTGGGGACATTTGTCATGCACCCGGGCATTTGCCCCGAATACCGGAATGCGCATGGTTGCTTTTGGGCACTTGTGAACGGCGACATGGAGCGAGTGGGTATGACGCTGCTGAAGATCGATCGCGGGATCGATACCGGACCGGTGTTCGGGTACTTCTCGGCTCCCTATGATGAGCTTCGGGATTCGCATCTCACGATCCAACGTCGGATGACGTACGGCAATTTACGACGTGTGCAACAGGTATTCGAGCAGCTCGAAGCTGGAATTGCGGCCCCCCTCTCCACGAGCGGACGCGTCTCAGCCGTCTGGGGGCAACCCACGCTTTCCAAATATTGGCGTTGGAAACGGGCAGCGGCCCATCGAGTGCCGTCAGCGAAATTGCAGCTCTCCGATCCCTCACGCGAGGTCGAATCGCTGGTTTCGGTGCCACCACCTATGGAAACGCCACACCGTGAGGCTGAAGTCTTCCAGTCGGTCTCCCGTTGACGGTCGAGTCCTCACTGGTACGATACATGGCTGCGATGCCCCGTCGTGACTTGCCGCCCAGGTGAGTACGGTTGGGGGGCTGTTGTTCTCTTCGTCATTGCTCATGCCGCCTGCTTCAGTTGCTGACTGACCGTCGGTCCAGATCCCCTCCGATGCCGCTCCCCTCCATCGACCAGCTTGTTGATCAGATCATCCGGCTGCGTCTGGCATCTCCTGAAGTGGTGGCCGGGATTCGAGCGCAATTGGGACAACCGACTGCCGATGCGTTCTTAGATGTGTTCGTGAAGCAGCAAATACTCTCGGAATTTCAGACGGATCGACTGCGTAAAGGCGATACCGAGGGACTGGTTCTGGGCGACTGCAAATTGATGTATCGAGTGGCCTCGGGAAGTTTTGCCCGCTTCTATCGCGGTGAAAGCGTGACCAACGGCAAACAACTGGGAATCAAAGTACTGCGCGAGCGCTGGTCCAACGACGCTGATTTCATCAGTCTGTTTCGCCGCGAGGGCGAGATCGGCAAGAGGTTGCAACACCCCAATATCGTTCCCATCTACGAAGTGGGGGTCGATGGAAAGTTTCACTATTTGTTGATGGAGTTCGTCGAGGGGGGAAACCTGCGTGACTTCCTCAAGATTCGCAAGACATTTGCGCCTGCCGAAACTTTACGCATGGCGATCGACATTTTGAAGGGACTGGACTACGCCTTGCGACAAGGCATTACCCATCGCGACCTCAAGATGACCAATGTGCTTATGAGCAGTACCGGAGTGGCTAAGCTGATCGATTTCGGACTGGCTGCGGACGAATCGATGATCTCTCGGGCGGGGGGAGAGCTGCAGCAGGCCCTGGAATACGCGACGCTCGAGAAGCATACCGGAGCACCACGGAACGATCCCCGTAGCGACCTGTATTTTGTCGGCGGGATTCTGTTCGAGTTACTGACGGGTCAACCCCCCTATGCCCGGACCCGGGATCGGGACGAGCGGAAGTCCTTTCATCGCTATCGTGACATTCGTCCAGTCGAGACAGTGGACCCCGCGTTGCCGCGACCCGTGTCTGCTCTGGTCAATCGCTTATTGGCGATTGATCCAGTTCAACGCTTTCAAACCCCCACGGAAGTCCTGGGAGAAGTCCAACGGACCCTGCAATCGCTGAGCGGCGCTCGGGACGAGAATGCCAAACTGACGGTGCTTTGCTTGGAAAGTCGGCCCAAACATCAGGACTTCTTTCGCGACTATCTGGCCTCACGCGGTTTTCATGTCCTCATTATCACCGACCCACAGCGTGCACTGAAACGCATTGCCGAACAACCTCCAGAATGCCTGCTGGTCCTGGGGGAAACGGTCGGGGACTCTGTAGCGGAGTTCTTTTCCCAAGCCATCCGCCTGGGGCGGGATACGAAGATGGCCGGTGTCGTCGTGCTGGCAGAAACACAAAAACACCTCGCCGCACAAATCAGCGTGCCGCCCGGACGTGCACGCATCCTCTGCCAGCCCGTCAATCTCCGAGATGTCAGGCGAGAGATCGAATTGGCCATCGAAGCCCGGGCCAAGTCGATTTAGATTGTCAAAGCGGATCGTGGGGACGTTTTCAGCGGTCAAGGACGTGAAGCGACTCACCCCCACCACTGCCGGTGCTCGCTCTTTGCTACACCGCAGGCTCTCAACCCACCGACCGGCGATTCAGATCCTGGACCAGTCGGTCGACTGCCAGTGCCAGCTTTTCAGGGGTATCATAGATTCCCTGGGAAATCTGCGAGCGAATCTCCGCCAGACGTTCGGTCCGCGACGCAGCTGCGACATCCTGATTCTGCAAGAGTCGAGCCGCAGGAGAGATAAACACCTCATCCTGTGGGGCGTTGAGCGGATCCACACCGGGTGTCGCACTGGAAACTCCCGTGAACTGCACCGGGCGGACTCCACCCGCTCCGCCGACGAATCCTGCACCCGTTATTTCCATCACTGCCTCGCGTTCCACAGGGTCCATTCCATTGGCCCGGGCAGCTGTGGTTGAACCCTCCGCCGGAGCGGTGGGATCATATCCCGAGACCCGAAACGGAGGCAACAGGTGTTCCGTGAGAGCCAACTCGCTCGTCGCCGGCACACCATGAGAATAGACAACATCGATCCGGTTGAAAGGACGCATGACAGCTCCCCACAACCATCCTGGTTGGATCGTATCGTGTTCTGTCCGCAATCAGAGCAGCAGACGCACGGCATCTTGCAGTCGAGTGACAGGCGAACTTGAGACATTTCCCGGTTCGTCCTGTGATATTGTAATTATCGACATTCCTTCCATCCGGCATCACAGAATCTTTCCAGAACCTTCCGAGAGGGTGCAGCAGGCCGCTTGAGTAGGCGGTCCACGATTCGACAATCTGGCTTTCAATGTGCCCCTTCGGGAAGCTCAGTACCGAATCAACGTCCCTTCCCGAAGATGCGGGCCCGTCACGAGGAGTACAACTACGTCCAAAACACCTGCCCGGAAACATGTCGTCTGTTCGACCCTGGCGACCAGCTCGAAACCCAGTTCGAAGCGCGGTCCAGTACCATCAGGATCGAAGCCTTCGACCACTCCTCAGAACAAGAAAACGACATCCAAACAGCCACGCCCCGTGGCGAAGTCGGCACGGGCTTCTGCATCGGCGACCAAGATGCTGGCGTCGACAGCGGATTCCACGAGTACCGCGGACAGCCACCTGAGCAAGATCGATCACATCGTGGTCCTCATGATGGAGAATCGTTCGTTCGACCACATGCTCGGTTATTTGAAATTGGACCACGGCCATGCCAGCGATGGGTTGACGCCAGCGATGTCGAATTCGTTTCAAGGGCAATCGATTCCGATCCATCATTTGACCAAACCGACCTTGAAGTCGGGACAAGATCCGTGTCACACCGGGGCCTGCGTCACCGTTCAGCTCCAAAACAACAACGGCGGATTTGTCGCCAACTACGTACAGACGCATCCCGGAGACTCGGAATTCAACTTGGTGATGGGCTACTACAACCAGAGCGATGTCCCCGTGTATCACTCGCTCTCTCAGTCATTTTGTCTCTGCGATCGGTGGTTCTCTGCGGTGGATGGAGCGACCTGGCCCAATCGGCTTTATTCGATTGCAGGAAAGGCCGCAAGCAGCAAGGACAACATCACGGTCCCACTGTACAACCTGCCCTCCTTCGTGCGGCATCTGGATCGGAAAAACGTGACGTGGAACTGGTATTCCCACGAGTCGCCCAGCACACTCCGCTTAGTCGATTCCAAGTATCGACTGAGTCTGCGGGATCGCTTTCACTGGGTTGACCACGCCACAAAGAGAAGTTTTCTCCGAGACGCCGCCACCGGATATTTGCCTGCGGTGTCCTGGATCGATCCCGATTTTTCCGATCTTGGTTTTACGGGTAACGACGACCATCCCCCCAGCGATATCCGCAAAGGGCAGGAACTGGTACTCCTGGTCGTGCATGCTGTTCAATCCGGCCGCAATGGAACAAGACGCTGCTGGTCATCGTCTATGACGAACATGGCGGATTCTACGATCATGTGGTGCCCCCAGTGGCGGCTGACGCCGACACCAATTTCCGCAAGCTGGGACTTCGGGTTCCCGCCATTGTTGTGTCGCCTTGGGTCCAAGCGGGTTCGGTCTCCAGCGAGATGTTCGACCACACGTCGATCATCAAGACGATACTGACCCGCTTCTGCCAGGGGCCTTCCGGGGCGATTCCCGCCATGAGTGATCGAGTGTCTGTCGCCTAGCATTTGGGAACACTACTCACTCGAACAACGGTGGCCCCGACACCCAGCATGTCACCGGTCATCGCCGACATGGCGAAATGGAAGGCCGAAGCGTTTCAAGATTCCATGTCCTTGGACGCCGAGATTCGAACGCCGCCATGTGTCCGAAACGATCTACAGCAGGGACTCGCACTGGCCCGAGCCAAGCTGACCAAACTGGGATTGCCGGAAGGCACGTTGTAGAGAAGGACCGTTCCCCACAGTGTGAGTGTACTCGGAAAAACGCCAACACTGTCGCCACTACCTCGGGACGGGAATCCGGTCCATAATCTGTTGTAGAACCGCTCGCGCTCGCTTGCGCTGGCCTTCCCGAAGCATTCCCGCACAGACGACGCGGTGGGAAAGGACAGGCAGCATCATCTCTTTCACATCATCGGGCACCACGTATTCGCGACCCTCGACGAAGGCGTAGCTCTGGACCGCTCGGGAAAAAATAATGGCCCCGCGCGTGCTGACTCCGACTGTTAATTCGTTATGGGATCGTGTGCGATGCACAATCTCTAAGATGTAGTCACTGATCGAGTCATCCATCCGAACTTCGCGCACCGCAGCTTGCAGTGCGAGTACCTGTTCGATCGACACAACTGACTTTAAGCGATCGACGGGTTCGCCCAGTCGATGCGAGATCAGGACTGCTTTCTCGGCGATCCTGTCCGGGTAACCGATGTCCATGCAGATCATAAACCGGTCGAGTTGGTTTTCCGGCAGGGGGTAAGTTCCCTCGAACTCGTAGGGATTCTGTGTGGCGAGAACGAAGAACGGGCGGTCCAGAGGATAGGTCTTCCCCTCAATGGATATTTGCCGCTCCATCATCGCTTCGAGGAGGGCACTTTGCGTGCGCGGGGTCGTGCGGTTGATCTCGTCTGCGAGTAAGATCTGCGTAAAGATCGGGCCGGGGCGAAAATCGAACTGTCCTGTGTTCGGAAGGAAGACGCTGCCACCCAGAATGTCGCTGGGGAGCATGTCGGGAGTGAACTGGAGCCGAGTAAACTTGCAGCCGAGACTGAACGCCAGGGCCTTCGAAAGCGATGTCTTGCCCACTCCCGGAGCATCTTCAATCAGCAAATGCCCCTCCGCCAAGAGCGCCACTAGCGCCAGCCGGATCGCCGATTTCTTGCCGAGGATCGCCTGCGCGACGTTGTCCTCAAGTCTTTGAACCAACGCGTGCAGGGGTGACGGCACGGGCCTCTCCCAAGGGGGTCAATCGGAGTGGGTGATCCAACGAACTCGAAGCGGAGAACCCGCGCCGAGCGATGAGCGTACGCATGATAGCGGATGGAGGGTCTGGCTCCGAACCCACCGAGTGCTTGAGGAATTTCCAGTGAATTCCGTTCTCTGCGTCTGTGCCGGTCGGTCTTCGATCATCGATCGCGTGGAAGTTCGACTGGCAGTTCCGACGATAGCCAAACTGCGACCTGCGACTCACTGACTCTGATGCACACCCCAAACAATACACTTCAAGACCTATGCTGGACACAATCGCTACCATCCCGACTCTGGACGACCTGCGGCAGTATGTGCATGCACAACTGTGCGCCAAAGAGAGCCTCTTGGAAGACCAATTTGTCACGCAGGAAGAGCCGCTCATGATGCGGGGCCGCGTGTGCGGTCGGCAGTTTCAGCTTCACGGTCCCAGGAGTATCCGTCTTGGGGCGATTTGGGCCAGCGACCAGAACTTGATCTATTTCTATGACACGCAAGGGGAACGGTATTTGAAGGTGCGGCTGACGAATCCCCTCGGGGATGCAGCGTAGCCGATTCCATACCACAGTGACGAGCGGACGCGAGAACTGCTCTTTCTGCAGAATTCCCGTGCGTGGTAGAAATGTCCGTTCGGGCGAGGTCGTCGATCTCGGCTGAAGAAGAACCGGTCCGTTCGTCGAAGAATGGACGATGGAGCGGCGAGAGTTCCGACCGGGCGGAGGTTGCACTCTGCACATCGGCCATTCCTGCCGCTCAGTGGATCGCCAGAGGCTGGACCGCCTCTGACTGATCCGTCATGTCGTGGGACAATGACTGCCCCACCCGAGGTCCAGATCGCAAACCCTGAACTCCACTCTCCTGCGGGATCCGTGGAGCCGGGGCTTCCCACTTGGCACGAGGCCACCCCATGTTGCGTCGCAGTTTTCTATTTCAATCCGCCATCGCTCCCGCTCTGGCTGCTGTGCTGACAGCGACCGGATGTCGCGGCAAGCAGGTCGCCCACGTCCTCAAAGAGGACGACCAGGACATGGTCGGTAGCCACTCAGCGGGAGCGGAGACCTGGAAGCCACTCATCGAGCAGTCGGTTGGCCAACTGCTGGCCCGGCAGTGCTCCGAGATCCACCCCGCCTCGCTGGCTGAGGGCGGCGAGATCGAGAAGAAGCGGGTCTGCTTCATGGGAGTCGAGAACAAGAGCTCCGAGG
>JANOKO010001044.1:0-1807 GCA_031419335.1 Planctomycetota bacterium | reverse complement strand
CGAAGACGTGGAACTCTGCAACCAAGCTCATCCTGAATTGGTACTCACAGCATTTCGAACTGCGGTCGAACAATATATCTACGATAAGTGGCCGCAGCAGTACCAGTACGAGCCTTGTTTCCACGATGTAGGCGTGAAGTGCGCGTTTCACTTGTTTCGTCCGATGACCGAAGCGTATTTCTTCGGAGACCCGGAAGCACTGAGCCGTTTCAAAGCTCAGTTGCCGCCGGTACTACCCGAGGACTTGGACCTGGAACTCTTTCGAACAATCGATCAGGCATACTTGAATCTGCCGATGAAATCAGAAAGGCCGAAGGAGTCGGAAAAAGTCGTCGACATGCCTGATCGTGAACATCACCCAAAGTCGTACCTGAAGTATCTCTGCAACCCGAAACTCGCTCCGAAAAGTCCGAATCGATATCGCGAAACCCATGCGGGAGGCGAGGCACTGAAGTCGCTCAATTGGGAACTCGTCCTCCAGCATCCGTCACGTTGCCCGTTCTTGACGGCTTTTCTGGACGATCTCTGCAACGCACTGGATTGCCCACTTCCATTCGTTGATTCCTTAAATGCCGACTCACGGGTTCGTGTCTTCCAAACCCAGAACCGGATTCTTCGCAACATCTGAACAGTCCAGATGCAAGTCGATAAGGCTGAGTGAAAGTCGGTATTCACACAGCCTAATCAATCGCGTACGGCCTCACTCATCCGTCACGCAGCCTTCCGTCGCGGTCTTCACGTTCTTGATGTACTTGTAGAGCGTGCCGCGAGTGTACTTGAAGGCCGGGGCTTTCCACGACGCCTTGCGTTTGGCCAGTTCGGCGTCGCTGACAGCGATGTCGATGCGGTTCTTCTCGGCGTCGATGGTGATGATGTCGCCGTTCTTCGCCAGGGCGATCGGGCCGCCGTCTTGGGCTTCGGGGGTCACGTGGCCGACGATGAAGCCGTGCGAGCCGCCGGAGAACCGGCCATCGGTGATGAGGGCCACCTTGTCACCCAGTCCGGCTCCCATGATGGCGGAGGTCGGGGTCAGCATCTCGGGCATGCCGGGTCCGCCCTTGGGGCCTTCGAAGCGGATCACGATCACCTCGCCGCCGGTGATCTCCTTGCGCTCCAGGCCGTGCAGCATCTCCTCTTCACTGTCGTAACACAGAGCGGGGCCGGTGAAGACCAGTCCTTCCTTGCCGGTGATCTTGGCGACGGCTCCCTCGGGGCTGAAATTGCCGCGCATGATCCGGATGTGGCCGGTGGCCTTGATCGGCTTCTCGATCGGATGCACCACGTCTTGGCCCGGAGTCAGCCCCGGCAACGAGGCCAGGTTCTCAGCCAGCGTCTTGCCGGTCACGGTCAGGCAACTGCCATCGATCAGGCCCTTCTCTAGCAGGTACTTCAGCACGCCCGGCGTGCCGCCGACCTTATGCAAATCTTCCTGCACGTACTTGCCGCTCGGCTTGAGATCAGCGAGATACGGGATGCGGTCGCTCACCGATTGGAAGTCGTCGATCGAGAGCGGCACGTCGACCGCTCGGGCCATCGCGATCAAGTGGAGCACAGCGTTGGTTGACCCGCCGACGGCCATCGTGTAGACCATCGCGTTCTCGAAGGCGGCGCGGGTCATGACGTCGCGGGGCTTGATATCGCGCTCCAGCAGCGTGCGGATCGCTTGGCCCGCCGCGCGGCACTCCCCGAGCTTGTCGGCGTCTTCGGCCGGAATGGATGAGCTGTACGGCAGCGCCATGCCCATCGCCTCGATCGCCGAGGCCATGGTGTTGGCCGTGTACATGCCGCCGCAGGCGCCGGCGCCGGG
>JANOKO010001043.1:0-9596 GCA_031419335.1 Planctomycetota bacterium | reverse complement strand
TGCTCGCGTGTCTGAGTGGATAAACGTCAGAGTGCCTCGGTAAGGCCAATGGTTGGGGTTCTGCCAAGCCGGTCGGGAGGGCGATTTCGCCATCCATGGAGTCATCGACGACCGACAGAGACGGGGCAGGAGCCATTCTCTGTTGCACGGCGACTGGTTTTCAAATCAAGCGTTGACGGAGACGTGTGTGACTAGCACATCCACAGATTCTGTCCCGGAAATTCCTGATGGAATGAATTCACTCCCGACTCCGGGAACCCTCGGTTGCGGGCTGTTGGCCTCTGCGTATAATCCAAAGTCGGTTCTTGTGTTGCGACGTTTCCGGCGGGTTCTCTGGGACTTGGCGGTTTGTGAATTGAGGCTCGGATGAAGGCGTTCTTCGAGTGGTTCCGCAATGTCTGGCTCGCTGTCACTACGGTGGCACAGGGCATGTGGATCACATTGCGGACGATGACGAAAACCTATGAACGCAAGTCGTTTGCGGAGATCTACGAGTACCCCGAAACGCCCGTTCCGGTGAAGGCCCGCTATCGCGGCTTCCACCGGTTCGACCTGACTGTGTGCATCGGTTGCGAGAAGTGTGCGGTCGCCTGCCCGGTGGATTGCATCTACATCGAAAAGGAAAAGAGCCCCGTTGGCAAGGGGTTCCGCATCAACGGCTTCACAATCGACTACACCAAGTGCATGTTCTGCGCTCTATGCGTTGACCCGTGTCCCGTGGACTGCATCTTCATGGGGTCGAACTTCGACCTCAGCTGCTACAGCCGGGACGGCTGCATTGTCGACTACGCCAAGTTGCCGCTGGAGATCGCCTGGGGCCAAACCACGCTGAATCCGACCGCTGTGTCGGAATCGAAGGTGCTGTACCAGCCGGTGTGGGTCAAAGGCGAGCCAACTCCGTATGACTTCGAGGCTGCCGAACACTGAATTCGTCGTAGCAGAATTCGTAAGAATTCTGCTACGCGACTGAAGTCTTACGACTTCCGCTACGCGAGGAACCGATGACCGCCGAATACAAATCCCTGACTAAGCGATTCACCCGCGCCGACGCCCACAAGGCTCTGCCGTTGGTGACGAGCATTGTCCGAGACATCGTGGAGCTGCAGGCCGACCTTGACGACCGCCGTGAGCGGTTGGGCGAATTGCGACTCACTCGCAAGGGGCCTCGTCAGCGTCCCGAGACCGATCCGTACGAAGAAGAGTTTCGTCAAATGGAAAACGATCTCCTCACCGACGACGGACGGCTTCGAGGGTACTTTGAGGAACTGACCAAGCTCGGGATCGAGTTGCGAGATCCCAAGGCCGGGGCCGTCGAGTTCCCGACGGTGGGGCACATCAAGCTGACGTGGCGGCTGGGCGATGCCGACGTGCAAGAGGTCTACACGACCGGGGCGTAGGATCAGTGTCGTCTTTCGCTCCTCGAAAGAACGTCCTTTCGCGGAGCGAAAGGCGACACTCCGACGACTCACCTCTGTAGCTGAATACTGACAACTGAGAACTCAGAACATGGCCGATCTGAACCTGCACATCCTGCTCGCCGTCGTGGCCAGTATCGGTTTCATCCTGGTTCCCCTGTTGATCGGGAGGCTGGTTCGACCGAACCTGCCGAACGAAGAGAAAGATGCCCCGTACGAGTGCGGCGAACCTGCGATCGGCTCGGCTTACGTGCAGTTCGACCTGCGGTTCTACGTGGTTGCGCTGCTGTTCATCATCTTCGACGTGGAAGTCGCCTTCTTCTTTCCGTGGGGCACGATCTTCGGCGGAGCAACACAACTGGCCGACCCCGCCTTGAGCGAGGCGGCCCGCTTGGCAATCAGTGATCGGTTGCTCGATGTCCCTGCCGGGACGACGACTGCACAGACCGCATTGACCGCAGCCGACGCTCTGTCCCTGAGTTGGCTGGGCGTGGTCGACATCGCCGTCTTCTTCGCCGTGCTGCTCGTCGGGTTCGCATACGTCTGGAAACGCGGCGACCTGGACTGGGTGCGGGCCATGGTCGCCCAGTCCAAAGAGACCGCCCTGAAGAAACGCGAACGCCCCATCGTGGCCCCGCTGGAACCGCAACTCGCGAAGTAAGAGTCCGTGGGATAGGCTTCCAGCCTGTCAGTTTTTGGTGGGAACATGACAGGCTGGAAGCCTATCCCACGCAGTCCACTCCGGTCGCTCAACCCTCAACGATCCTCCTCTCATGACCATCCAAGACATCCATCAGCGCCTGGTCGACCGGTTCGGAGCCGCCCAGATCACCGGCCTGAACGAGAGGGCCACCGACCCCTGGATCGAGGTCGCCCCCGCGGCCATCGCCGACGTGGCGGCTTTTCTGAAGTCGAACCCCGAACTGGCCTTCGACTCGCTCAACAACCTGAGCGCCACCGACTTCCTCGAAACAGACGCCAAGCTGGCCGCCAAGTTCCCCTACCAACCGCACATCGAAGTCATCTACCACCTCTACAGCTTCACCCGCAAGCACCGCACCGTCATCAAGACACTGCTTCCCGCCCGCTGGAAAGACAACCAACCCGGCCAGCTCCCCGAGGTGCCGACCGTCTCTCACGTCTGGGCCATTGCCGATTGGCACGAGCGAGAAGCCTACGACATGATGGGCATCCACTTCACCGGTCACCCGAATCTCTTACGCATCCTCTGCCCCGACGACTGGGAAGGCTATCCCCTCCGCAAGGACTACGAGTTCCCGCAAGAGTACCACGGAGTGCGCGGGCAGTAAGGCACACAAAGACATCCGACGTTCCTAAAGCCTGGGAGACGCGAAGCGCTCTCGTGGGAGTGAACCGATGCTTGCCACAGAATATGAACAACTGGAGACTCTGGCAGACTTGCTGGAGCGGTTGGGAAGCGTGCCGCTGGAACGAATTCGACTCCACCCGTTTCCTGGTACTGCGACTGTGGCGGACGTGTTGCGGCTGTGCGATCGAGAACCGAAGCGCCTGTGTGAACTGGTCGATGGCGTGCTGGTGGAGAAGGTCATGGGGCACCAAGAATCTCGGCTGGCAGCTTGGCTCATTTTCACGTTGCAAACCTATCTCGTGGAACACGATCTCGGAGTCGTATCGGGAGCCGATGGGCCACATCAGATTCTGTTCGATCAAGTTCGCTTCCCCGATGTGTCTTTCATCGCCTACGACCGGATCCCCGAGGGTGCCGACCCGGCGACTCCCGTCCCCCTCTGGATTCCGTCGCTGGCTGTCGAAGTTTTGAGTACAGGCAACACCAAGGCTGAAATGGCTCGCAAACTGCGAGATTATTTCGAGGCTGGTGTCGAACTGGTGTGGTACGTCGATCCGTCCAACCGCACCGTCCGCGTCTACCACTCCCTCGAAGCCGTCGTCACGCTCACCGAGTCCGACGACCTCGATGGTGAACTCCTTCTGCCCGGCTTCCGCCTCTCGATTCGCGACTGGTTCGACCGAGCCTCTCGTATCCGTCCGAACGCTTGACTTCAGCGGGATGGGCCATCGCCACCCGCCTTAAATAGACTTCCCTTCGAATCAATACCGACTCAATCCATCAGACTACAAGCACTCGATCAAGGTCATGCTTTATCAGCCAGAGGGATCCATTTGGGTCGCTTGGAACCCAACCTGAATGGCCTTGCCGCATGAGTTTCTGGCCCCGAGATTTTCCAGTGTGATCACCTCTCGTTCCGCTGGTATCCCGGTCGACCAATGCAGTAACCCGTGACCCCGCAGAGCCTCCGAAAGAGGAAGGGATGTCGGGCTTAACCTTGCTCGCCGATAATCCGCTTCCCTGAGATCACAATCGCCTTGCGCTTAGCGCGGCTCGTATCGGTGGTGGGTGCAATTTGAATGATCTGTGAGGCCTCAGCTGCACTGTCCAGAGGAGTAGGGGCGCTTGCAGCGGCCTGGCCGAGGAACTTGCGACGCAGGTATTCCAGATTCGGAGCGTTGCTGGTCATGGTCGATTCCAGACGGGTCGATTGATCGGACGTGACCGACAGAGGTGAATTCGGTGGCATAATCTCTGGCGAAACCACGCAATAACCAGGGCGTTCTCGAGCGACAATCGCCTTGATCTCTGCGAGATCCGCGGGCGTCATTTTCTTCTTGGCCATGTCTGGTCACTCCCTGGCTGTTCGACTGCACCATGTATTGTATCGGTTACGGACGCTTGGGAACTACGAAAACCGGGTGTCGATCAGTTTTTTACCAGCCCAGCCCCAGGCAGGTGAATTGTCGCAGGATTTTGTATTCGATCGCCTGATCCGACAAGGAGGACTTGCCATGAAACATCCCTGATACGTACTCGACCTTCGCCCGAAACAAGGCCAGAGCGGGCGCACTCCCTCCCAGCACTTCCCGCCAGAACGCCCGGTGCATCGGCTCACCAAAATAGACCAGCGGCGGAACTGTCGGAGAGTAATGAGCCCCCGTACAACCCACGAAGGCGTTGGTTCCTTTTGATAAGAATCGCAAAGCAATGGAATTCTCCGGGGTCTTGGCCGATTCCGAGGCTGACGAGGACGCAGTGGCCAGATGCTCTGATGTCAACGCTCCCCAGCAACAACCGGTGAATACGATCGATCCGGCCGCATCAGGAACGTTATCGACATGAATCGCAGCCACGTTTCCGGGAACCCCTTCTCCCCAAAACTGGCTGGCATCTTCCCAATCTCCGTGCAACATGAGATAGATCTGCTTCGCAGCGATCGGGGGGAGTGCGGTGTGGACCAATTCCCGAGACCGATGCATCTGGTTGTTACGATCCAAAAGGTCAAAGACCCCATCGGCAAAAGGTCGTTGGACATTGCGAATTCCAAACGCCACCCCGGCCTGTCTTGTCGCACCCAGAGCCGCCAAGACGAGCGCCGCTGAACCCGCATCCGGGATGCGAGAGACGGGCAGTTCCGGGACGCCGTCATCATCCAGGCAACCGTATATGTCATCGCTGAAGACCTTAAAGTCATCCGGATCCTCCGGATCCCTGATGGAATACAATTGACTGCGCAGGTCGGGGGGCAACACATCCAAGCGGTCGGCAGCGATGACTTCATATCCACCAAGCAAGACGACCCCCAGCACTGGCTGCAGCGCCGGGATCGCCAGTAGACGACGACGAACAAAGCTGGCAGCTGACTCCGCCGATGCTCCCGGGGGGAGGTCATCGATGATGACTGCGTTGCTCGACCTCAGGGCGCTGAAAATCTGCTCCACAACGGGGCGACCGATCCGCTGTTCGAGTTGTGCCTTGCAAGTTACGAATGCCAGTCGGGGCAAAACCCGACCTCCAGCCAGTCGCCACCCGTCTTGGGCGGCTGACGGTATCACTGCTGGGGCAAAAGAGGCAGGTTGCGGCACATGCACGGCTTTCGGTTCGGCTGCTCCCGGAGCGACATCAATGGTGATCGTGACACGTGTTGAAGTGTGCGGGACGCGGGTCACCACCTCAACCACGTTGGGCAACACCACTTCCGCGCTTGTCACCGCAATCGCTGCGGACGAGGAAACTGGAGCGGGAGCCGAGAGTGCGGGGGACCACAAGGCCGGGGATGCCCCGGCGGGACTGGATGAGAGTTTTAAGCCCTCTGGGCGTACAGCAGGCCGAGGCACACTATCAGGCGGGTTCGGCTCAGCATCGTTGATGGCACCTCGCTCGATCGAGTACGTCGGTGTACTCCCCGTCAGATCAAAATCGCACCGACCGTTGTGATCGGTCCGCAACCACAACAGGCTCGCTGTATGCAGTCGAAATAGGTCCAGGACCGCCGGATCCGGATGTTCCGCACTGTTGCGACCGGTCGAGATCGCGAAATTGACGGTCTCCCCAAACGCATCCAGCACCCGTTGATCGAAGGCATTGTCGCTCCCATGATGACCGATCTTGACCAAATCAAACGGACCGGCTGCCTTGATGGCATCGAGCAACTGCTGCATCAACTCACCCGATTGGGCGACTTCCGGACGCGCCAACTGCATGTCTCCTGTGAGCAATACTTGCTTGCCGGAGTCCTTGATGAGCAGCACCAGGCTTTGATTGTTGATCGCTGCGCCAGGGCGACTCACGCTGGCGTCCATAGAACCGAACAAGGCCCGATAGCTTTCCGCGATCGACGGTGATTGGTCGACTGAACGGGCATCGGTGATCTGATTCAGGGCATCTGTCCCTCGTTGATCGATCGCTTCGCTACTATGAAGCAGCAGCAATTCCGATGGTCCGAGAATTTTCACCGAGACCTGTGTACTGGCCACACTGGCCAACACCTCTTCGGCCTCACCCCGGTCCAGATACCGCACCACGCGGCTCCCCTGGCTCGCCAACGTGTCAAGCATCGTCACATAGCTGGATCGCAAGTCCGCTGCATCGAGAGCAGCTTCCTCCAGGGCCGCATCCGACAATCCCCGATAGTCTCCGTCTTCCCTCAGCAGAGAATAGAGTTGCTGTACTTCGGTAGGCTGCCTCGCATCCAGGGTATCGCCCCCGATACTGAGCCCCCAACCCACATCGGGGTCAGCTGCCAAGACCCAATCCGCCGTCAGCTTGCCCAGTGACACCATCTTGGGCAGGCAACCGATGTGGTCCTTGTGAGTGTGAGTAATGACCAGCAGCGAGACATGAAACGGGGCAGGTCCCCCAAGTAAAAACTCGAGTTGCTCGGGAATCGAGGCATGAATGCCCGATGCGGCAAAGCTGGTCGAATTCCCGCCATCGATCAAAATCGTGTGGCCATTACTCAGCTTGACAAGAATCGAGTCGCCATACTTGGTTCGACCGACATCCAATACGTGTACGCTGGGTCCAGCCATCATTGAAATCCTGATGTATTGTGGTGCCTGCAAGACTCCAACGCCTCGCTATGCACAGACTAACTCGACCCTCCTACCGGTCGCCAGTCTCTCGTTCAGCACGACACGTTTGCGCTGTCCGAGACAGGAAGGCCAATGTATCACCCAGGCCACTCGACAGACAGATTTCTGTCACTGGTTGCAGATCAGGCAGTGCGTCGGAAGAGGAATCCGTGACTGCCAGCTTGTGAGTGACTGGGGCTCTGCCATGCTGGCAGTACACGAACATGCGGACTGTGAGTGAACCGATCGTTAGTCCTTACCAATACACGTCTTACACCTGATTATCGATCGCTGGCACAGCGGTTGCTATTAGCACCCTTTCATTCGAAAATCATCGAATCAGGCAGCCCGCTGCCGGTTCGTGAGGGGCGGGTGGGACAGTCTAGTCAGTTGAGAGATCTGGCGAGCATCCCACCCAACGCGCAATGCCAGTCACCAGACACACCGAATCAGAGGATCCACTGTGGCTAAATTGCTCAGTTTTGACGAAGACGCTCGCAAGCAGTTATTGGAGGGTGTCTCCAAGCTGGCTCGGGCGGTCGCCTGCACCCTCGGACCCCGAGGCCGCAATGCGGTCCTCGACAAGGGCTGGGGCGCTCCGAAGATCACCAAGGACGGCGTGACCGTCGCTCAGGACATCGAGCTGGAAGACAAGTTCCAGAACTGCTGTGTCCAGCTCGTCAAGGAAGCGGCCAGTAAGACCGGCGACTCCGCTGGTGACGGCACCACGACGGCCACGGTCCTCGCCGAAGCCATGTTCCGCGAAGGTCTGAAGTTCATCGCTGCGGGGGCAGCTCCGGTGGCTTTGGGTCGCGGGGTGCAGAAGGCTGTCGAAGCGGTCATCGAGCAGCTCAAGAAGATGTCCAAGCCGGTGTCGGCCACCGATCGCAAGGCGATCGAGACCGTCGCTGCGATCGCCGGTAACAACGATAAGGAAATCGGTCGCATCCTGGCCGACGCCCTGCTGAAGGTCGGCAAGGACGGGGTCATCACCATCGAAGAAGGTCGGCAGACGCAGACCGAGATCGATCTGGTCGAAGGGATGCAGTTCGAACGCGGCTACCTGTCCCCACACTTTGTGACCAACGAAGACGACCAGGTCTGCGAGATGGACAACGTCAAGATCCTGATCCACGAGGAGAAGATCTCCAACGCCCGTTCGCTGGTCCCGCTGCTAGAGCAGGTCTCCAAGGCCGGTGCCCAACTGTTGATCATCGCCGAAGACATCGAAGGGGAGGCTCTGGCCACCCTCGTCGTCAACAAGATGCGCGGCATCATCAAGGTCTGTGCCGTCAAGGCTCCCGGCTACGGCGATCGTCGCAAGGCGATGCTCGAAGACCTCGCGATCCTCACAGCTGGCAAGGCGATCTTCAAGGATCTCGGGCTGAAGCTGGAAGCGGTCACGCTGGCGGACCTCGGTTCAGCCAAGAAGATTCGCATCGACGCCGAGAACACCACCGTGATTCAAGGGGCCGGGAAGAAGGACGCGATCGAGGGCCGTGCCTCTCAGATTCGCACCGAGATCGAGAAGACCGACAGCGAATACGACCGCGAGAAGCTGCAAGAGCGTCTCGCCAAGTTGGCGGGTGGTGTGGCTCAGATCAATGTCGGAGCTGTCACTGAAACCGAAATGAAGGAACGCAAGGATCTGATCGACGACGCCCTGCATGCAACCCGTGCAGCTGTCGAAGAAGGGGTCGTTCCCGGCGGAGGGGTCGCGCTGCTCCGCTGCTCGAAGGCTCTCGACAAGGTCAAGCTGACTGGTGACGAGGCCCTGGGCGTTCAGCTCGTGAAGAACATTCTCGAAATGCCTCTGCGGATGATTGCCAGCAACGCGGGCATGGACGGCTCTGTCGTGGCCAACAACGTCCGCAAATCGACCGACGTGAACTACGGCTTTGACGCCCTCAACGAGCGATATGGCGACATGTTCGACTTTGGCGTGGTCGACCCAACTAAAGTGGTGCGTCTGGCCCTTCAGAATGCCTCCAGCGTAGCGACTCTCCTGATGACCACTGACTCGATCGTTGTCGAGGAGCCGAAGGCGGCTGACGACAAGGACGGACACCATGACCACGGCCACGATGGTGGCGGTGGAATGGGCGGAATGGGTGGCATGGGAATGGGCGGCATGGGTGGCATGGGCGGGTTCTAAGAGAGCAGTCAGCGATTAGCCATCAGCAGTCAGCCAGAGTCGTCAGTCGAACTGCAAAAAGCCCATGGATTGCAACCCCTGGGCGTTCCCCTCGATCAACCTTCAACGAATTCAGGAACAACCAATGAGCATGAGCCTCAAGCCTCTCGATGATCGTGTCGTCATTCGTCCGGTCGATGCCGAAGAAACCACAGCCGGCGGGATCGTCCTGCCGGATGCGGCCAAGGAAAAGCCCCAGCGGGGCAAGGTGCTGGCCGTCGGTCCGGGTCGGCTCCTCGACAGCGGTGAACGCGTGGCGATCTCCGTTGTCATTGGCGATGAAGTCCTGTTCAGCAAGTACGGCGGAACGGACATCGAAGTCGATGGCCAGGAAGTCAAGATCCTTCGCGAATCCGACATCCTCGCCAAGATCGTTAAGTAGCCGACCTCGTCGGTTTGTTCCCTTCGGGGAGTGCAAGCCACGAAGTAGCCAGATGCGTTAGCCGTCGAGCAAAACAGGCTTCACGTCTCAAGCTCGTCAGTGTGGCTCACCCAGCGCAAGCCTAAAACGGTCAACCTCGGCGACCTGATCGTTGCGGCCTTCGACGTTGCTGCGCGACATAGCGGTAACCAGCAAGAGG
>JANOKO010001042.1:0-1115 GCA_031419335.1 Planctomycetota bacterium | reverse complement strand
CATGGCGCTCGCCTCCACCCGGCCGGTGGTGAACCTCGCCGAGCAGATCTTGCGCGTGGTGGCGCAACTGGGCCGCTGCACACCGGCGGCCTGGTGGTGCACGATCTTGATCGTGGCCCCGTTGATGGGCTCGTTGATCACGGAGCCTGCCGCCATGACCATCGCGGCATTGCTGTTGGCTCGCCAGTTCTTCGACCTGGCGCCGTCGATGCGGTTGCGTTACGCCACGCTTGGGCTGCTGTTCGTCAACGTCTCGATTGGCGGCACCTTGACCCACTTTGCGGCACCACCGGTCGTGATGGTGGCTGGCAAGTGGGGCTGGGGCACGTGGCACATGTTGACCCACTTCGGCTGGCGAGCCGTAGCCAGTTGTCTGCTCTCCACCGCTGTCGTCGCGTCACTGTTCCGCAAGGAGTTGTCGGCGATTCCATCGTCCCCCGCCGAGGGAGGCCCGGTGCCGAATTGGTTGACCGGTTGTCACCTGGCGTTTCTGGCGGCGATCGTCGTGTTCGCGCATCACGCGGATGTGATGTTCGGCGTGTTCATGCTGTTTCTCGGCCTGGTGGTGGCCACGAAGGAGTACCAGGAGCCGCTGAAGCTGCGCGAGGGTCTGTTGGTCGGGTTCTTCCTGGCCGGGCTGGTGACGATGGGAGCCTTGCAGCAATACTGGCTGGAGCCGCTGATCACGAGCATCGGCGGTTCCACGTTGTTCTTCGGAGCGACCGCCCTGACAGCCATCACCGACAACGCCGCGCTCACGAACTTGGGCGGGACGGTGAAGGGGATCAGCGAAGAACTGAAGTACGCGCTGATGGCGGGAGCGGTGACCGGCGGCGGCCTGACCGTGATCGCCAACGCCCCCAACCCCGCCGGAGCAGGAATTCTCCAGTCGTCGAAGGTGTTCGAGGAGACCGGCATCAGCCCCCTGGGTCTGTTCGTCGGAGCGCTGTTCCCGACGCTGGTCGCCATCGCGATGTTCTGGTTCGTGCCGTAGGCAATGTCGCTCCGCGACTCGCATACTGCGGTGAGCGGCACGGCGCTAGCCGCCGGTTCCCCTGACCGTGGTCCCACCACTACCCGTTTCCCCAATGAATCACGGTGAGGGGAACCGGCGG
>JANOKO010001041.1:0-2565 GCA_031419335.1 Planctomycetota bacterium | reverse complement strand
TGTCGGCAATGTCTGGCTGGACCAGAACCTGGTGACCAATTTGAAGGCCCTGCAGACGCCATTGCCTGCTTTCCGCTGCGCATCCGATGTGGGCCCTGAACTCAATAACTTTGATGATGGGACATCCGATAGCGCGGCTCTCAACGCCAACCAGTACAACTCGCATGTGACTTCGAACGGGACCGATCGCATTGCGATTGCCACTTCAAACTATGTCATGGCGGCTGGCACCTCGGATAGCACGACCCCGATGGTGTATGCGGCCCAGTACGGTCCCCCGTTGGGTATTGGTTTCATCAACTCCAAGATGAACTTTCGCGACATTACCGATGGATCAAGTAACACCATCATGGTGGGCGAACGTGCTTGGCGATTCAACAATCTGACGATCGGTGCAGCGAATGCGCTCGGATTCAGTTCCGAGACAAATTTGGCAGGCAGCAACGTGCGAACCGCGGCCTTGGCTGCACTTGCCATTGGTTATGACGGCATCAACTACAGCGCGACGAATCGAGTTCATCAGCGTCGAGGTTACAGCAGTAACCATGTCGGTGGAGCCCATTTCGTGTTGTGTGATGGCTCGGTACGATTCATCAGCCAGAACATCGACTATACGAAGAGTTCTGTCACGGTGGCTCCGTATCCTGCGGGGTTCGTTACGACCACCTTTGCCCGCTTGCTGTGCCGCAACGACGGGCAAGTGGTGGGTGAATTCTAACTGTCCACAGCCTCTCCACTTCGAGGCGTTTGGCTGCTGTAGCGTCGTGGAACAGCGGCAGACCTTGGTCTGTCGCTGTGCCGTTGAGGGTCTATTTGTGTTTTGTGGTCGTGGATGCGATGAGGATGCACTCACTTCGACTCTGGCTCCGTTAGCGCGGATTATTCACCGCTCTGCAGAAAGACATGCCTCCGGTGCGTACTTGTGATGGATATCACATCACTTGGACACACACGGAGGGCGTGCTTTGGATCAGCAGGGTGTTTTGGAATCTCGGCGAGTGGCGGCTTTGTTGTCGGGGCGCAGCGGTGCCACAGACACTGCTTTGGGTGTCTGGTTCACCCTGACGTTGTCACTGTGCGTTCACGTGTAGCTTCACTTGCTCGAACTTGAACGGAACCTTCTGTGTCGAGATGGCTGTCGGGACCAGCGCGTGGAGTCTGGCTCCGGTTGACTGTGCCGTGTCGAAACGGGTCTCGATCACGATCCCGTCCGGGTCTTCCTGAACTTGGGTGATGTTCGAGGAGGTGAGGCGTTTCCCGTTGGGCAGTTCGAGCGTGAGTTCCGGAGCCAGCAGTGAGGCGCGGTAAGACTCGAACAGGCCGCTCATCTCGGGGAAGGCTGAGGCGACACGCACCGAGAGTCCGCCCCCGCTTGGCTTGAGTGAGAGCAGCGACAGGCTGGCCTGACCCCGGCGGCGGGTCAGCGGGAGTTTGGCGGTCAGGTCGCTGAAGGTCACGCTCGTGGAGCGAGCGGCCAATGTCAGGTCGACGTGGCCTCTGAGTGTCCAATTCTTCGTGTCGGTCATCGATTGTGGCACGGTGAAATCGAATGCGACATCGATCGCTCCGCTCTGTCCGCTGGGGATCTCGCGACGGGCGTGCGGGGTGAACGGGCTGACGGAGTGACCGTCCTGCGTGACCGACCAGTCGTCGACACCGGCCATCAGGAACAGCGGGCGAAGCCGAGGTTCGCAGGTGGTCCGCAGCTTGACTCCCAGTAGCCGTACGCCGCCCGGAGTGGTCCGCAGCGAGCTGTCAAGCAGTTGGATGCGGAACGGTCCGGAGAGGCTCGTGGGGAGAGGAGCGGGCGAATGGGCGGGTTGGAGTTGGCCCGCCTCGTACCGCAGTGGAGTGTGGCGTTCGAGCCAGTCGATCGCCTCCCAGAACGTGAGCGGTTGTTTGGGGAATGGATCGGTGGTATTGACCGGATCGTGTGACGACAGCTCGATGGCGTTCCCGGTGGAGGAGGCGAGTTGCTGGATGGCCTCGCGCAGAGTGAGTGTCTCAGTCCACTGAACAGTCTGGGGGGTGAGGGCCGAAGCGGACTCGGCCAGCTCGATGGCGCGGACCACGCGGTCGAGGCTGTCTCGGACTGTCGGGTCGGTGGTCGTTGCAGTCGGGAGGAGGTCGATGACCTGAGAGCCAAGCTGGATTAGGTCGGCCTCCGCTTGAGCGCGGACCGCCCGCGAGTCGCTGGCGAGGTCGGCCACAAGGCGGGCGATAGTGGCGGGAGCGGCTGTGACTGCCTGCGGGGCATCGGCTGCCCGCACAATCGCGATGCCGAATGCGGCCAGCAGTAGAACTATCATGCCAGCTCGAACGACTGAAAGGCCCCAGGCCATCGACCCCGGAGGAGTCACAGAAAATAGCCGGTGGAAGAGCGCATCGACACCACCGGTGAATGCTGCGCGGACCTTAAACGCCCGCCATTGAGAAGTACCACCATTCGAGTTTCGAACCATGCCACCCGCCGCGCCGAGCCCGTGTCCACCCTCTTTGATCATGCGACAAATCCAGGAGCTTCGCAAGGCTGGAACTCAGAGAAGTGTGTGCGTCTCAATCGTC
>JANOKO010001040.1:0-2116 GCA_031419335.1 Planctomycetota bacterium | reverse complement strand
GTGATTGCGTCGACGGCGCGTGCCCTTAATGGGGCGTGTCTCGGCCTTTCCCTCACTGTCCAATTGAATGAACCGCTCCGGCGAGGCACTGAGGACCGCCCAGTCGTCGCGAAGATAGCAGCCCGCGAACGGGGCGGGGTTGCGATGCCGCAGACGCAGATACAGATCCTGCGGCGATTCCTGACTCGGGTACATGAGCCGCTGCGCGAGGTTCGCCTGAAAGATGTCCCCCGCGCGGATGTACTCGATCACTCGCGCGACTGCCGCGAGGTAAGTCTCGCGACTGAAGTTGCTGAGCAGCCCCGCCGGTCCTGGAGCCGGGTCGCACGAAGCGGAGAGCCTCCTGTAGCTATGTTCGCCAGAACGTGGGCGAACATCAAACACACTCACGCCATGTTCTATCGCCTCCAATACCTGCTCTGCTCGTTTCGAGGCCCGTCTCTCGCGCCGCCCCAGTTCCGTCTCCGAAAAACCCTGCGAAATCAGCCAGCACTTCCCCTGCTGATGGTCCCACCCGATCACCCAGTCATACAGCCCCACCGCCAGATGCGGAATCTCCAACTCATCATGCGGCACCTCCGGCAGGTTCTCGAAACACCTTCCGAGTTCATACGACAACACTCCCGCCGCCCCGCCTTGAAACGGTGGCAACTCCCGCTGGGGTTCTGTCTGGAAGGTCGCCAGTGCCTCTCGAATCTCTGCAAACGGATCGGTGCCGAATCGAGCCTGGGCCAATTCAAACGTCCGGAACGGGTCCGCACTCAGATAGCTATAGCGGCCCAACTGCGGCGAGGTCTTCGCGCTATCGAACACGACCAGTCCCGGCCAGTCGGCGAAGAGCGGCAGCAGATCGTCGAGCGACGGGACGGGTTTGATCTCTTGCACAACGGGAGTCATGGCTGCACTCCCCCGTCCTCGGCCTGCAACGGAGTCGCCTGAACCGCCTGATGTCTCCGCTCCATCGCACTCACCTCCGCCCGCGTCAACAACCCCCAGTTCAACGCCTCGTCCTGCTGGTACTGCTTCCCCAGCGTGAGGGCCGTCACGGCCTTCGCCATCTCGTACCCCAGATAGAACGCATGCAAGGCCGAGAGTTTCGTATTCGTCGCTGCCATCTGATCGAACACCGCGAACGCATCCACCCCGCGCCAGTACCCATCGCGATTCATGACATGCAGCTGGCCGCGCTCGGCAAAGATGCGGTAGTTCGGGTCTTTGATTTGTGAGGCTAACGCAGCCAGCGGCTCCTCGCCGTACTCCTTGAGCTTCGAGTCCCGCAGCATCGCCAGCGACGAGTCGATGTGCTTGGCGATCGTGCCGTTCTCGATGGCGAAGTGAATTACGCGGCGAGCGAGGTTGAACTCCCGGACTGCGGATTGACACCAGTTCGCGACCTCGGTGGTCAGGACTGATGTGACTCCCAACTCACCACAAATCCCAGCCAGTAAGAGGCTCGCCCCGGCGGTGTCCGCCTCAGCCAGTTCGGTGACATTGCCGATCCCCATCATCACCGGGATGTCGGGCCAGCGCCTCCGGGCCTCCGCGTACCGCTCCAACGAAGCCGCGAACCCGACCCCCACGGGATCGAGGATCGGGTCAATGCGGAACGTCTTATGGGCCGACCGAAACACGTTGATCGTCGGTTGCAGGCTCTCCAGCGACCGCGACTCGTCCGGGATTACCACGAACTCCGCCGGCACATCCACTGCCCAGTCGAGGTTGGTCGCGTTCGCGCTCAACACCAACTCCGCCCCGGCCTCCACGGCAGCGGTCACTTCATGGCGATCGAAGCTGTCGATCGAGACGCGGAACCCCTCGCTCACAAGAGCCCGCACCGCTTCACCGACGCCCTCCCAGCGTTCCCCCGGAATGCACCCGACATCGATGAAGTCGGCCCCTGAGTCGCGATAGTGTTCGGCCATTCTCAGGATCGCATCAAGTCCCAAACGCGGAGCATGATTGATCTCCGCCAGGATCTCGATGTCATACTTCTCCAGGCTGGCCGGTTGGCGTTTCCCCAGCCCCATGAACTCCGGCAGGTCCAAAATATCCTTCGGCCCCCGCTCAAACGGCACCCCATACCGCGCGTTCAAAGCCGCCAGTTCCCCCTGACAAT
>JANOKO010001039.1:0-9681 GCA_031419335.1 Planctomycetota bacterium | reverse complement strand
CCCATCGCTGCTGCCCGCCTCGTGACCGGTCATGCGGTCGGGGTGTGAATGATTACCGCGGAATCAGCGTTTTCAGTCTCCCGTTTCCAAGTTATACTCCCGTTGATTCGATTTCCTTGATCTGCTCGCTGGTGGGGCACGACTTTCGGCAAAAGGCTGCACAATGGCTGCACCGTCCAAGGCTGACCAGCTCTGCGAACAGGGAAAGGCACTTCTGAAGGAGCGTAAGGTCGACGAAGCGTTCCAACTCTTTGAACAAGCGATCCAAGAGAACAGTCGGCATGTCGCTGCGCACGAGAGCCTGGCTGCGATTTACTTTGTCCGCAAGGATTATGCGAAGGCAGCCGCCAACTTCCAGAAAGCCTCACAGTACGACCCCCGGCGCATCGATCCCATGATCAATCTGGGGGCGGTGCAGAATCGGATGGGGGATTTTCAGGCCGCCGCCAAGACGTTACGACTGGCGGTTTCACGTGACCGAAAAAATGCGGCGGGCTACTACAATCTGGCGATCGCGCAGAAAGGACTCAATCAACCCCACTTGGCAGTTTCGGCATACAAGGAAGCGTTAAAGCTCGATCCCAAGATGGTGGAAGCCATTCAGAATCTGGCGAATCTGTACCTTGAAATGGGAAATATCCAGCAGGCCCAGTTTCAATACCACAAAGCGCTGGAAATCAATCCCGCCTTTGATCGAGCCAAACGTGGACTGGAACGGTCGCGCCAGCTCGCAGAAGAAAAGAAAAAAGCCGTCAACCCGTTTGGTCGCCTCGTCAACATGGAGGAGCTCGACAAGCGGGCCGATGAAAAATTCCGCAAGCTCACGCCTCAGCAACAATACGAGGATCGCACGGAAGTACACCGACTCGCCAAAGAAGGGGAACAAGCTGCGGTGGTGTTGCTGAATACGTTGCGAGATCGGATTGGTCCAGTCTTGTCACGAGTGAATCATTCGTTTTCGCAAGCCGAAGACCCACGTATGCTCATGCGTGAAGCCGATATTCTGGTGGCCGAAATGGCCTCCTACGATCAAGCGCATGCGGCACTGCGAGCTCGGATTGAAAACCTTCGAGCGCATGAAGCCGAGATTCGCCAGTAGGGCCAACTGCGCCTCCTGCGAATACGCATCCATCGGAGATTGGCTGTCCCGGACACCCAGTTCAGCCACGCCTCGACAGGGGTCTTGACCTCATCTTCGGGCTCGGCCACCTATTGGGCAGAAGCGAAGGGGGGCCTGCTGTTTCCGGCCCACGAAGTTCGGGAGCCAAGCTGAGCGATGAAATCGACGACTCCCGTGACTGTGCGTCACTCTCTCGATTGCCACCCGCGAGCGATGCCAATCCAGTTCGCCATTGAACAATCGGACGCGATCGTTGAACATCTGTAGGGAACGGAAACTCTCGAAGAAACGGCTCGCATGTCCACTGCACCCACGATTATGCCCGCACCGCACGCGAGTCGGAACGCCGTCTTTTCCGCTCGTCAAGTGACGAAGGTCTACCATATGGGAGAGGTCGACATCCACGCGCTTCGCGGTGTCGATCTGGACCTGTTTGAGGGCGAGCTGGTCGTGTTGCTTGGTCCATCAGGCAGCGGGAAATCGACCTTGCTCAATATTTTGGGAGGGCTCGATATCCCCACGGCTGGTTCAGTTCGCTACTGCGACCTGGACCTGACCAACGAGTCGGACGCTGGGCTGACTCGCTATCGACGGCAGCATGTCGGGTTCGTTTTTCAGTTCTACAACTTGATCCCCAGTTTGACAGCTCGCGAGAACGTCGCCCTGGTCACCGAGATTGCCACAAACCCCATGCGTCCGGAAGAGGCGCTCCAATTGGTCGGACTCGAACACCGCATGGACCATTTCCCCGCCCAACTCTCGGGCGGTGAACAGCAGCGTGTGGCCATCGCCCGCGCAGTGTCGAAACGTCCGCAAGTGCTGCTGTGCGACGAGCCGACCGGAGCCCTCGACGTGCATACCGGTATCGTAGTCCTGGATGTCATTCAGCGAATCAACCGCGAACTCGGCACGACCACAGCTGTCATCACCCATAACGCAGTGATCGCGAAGATGGCCGACCGGGTGGTGTCGATCTCCGATGGCCGAGTGGTGGGAGTGCAGACGAACGACGTGAAACTCGATGTGAATGAATTGGAGTGGTAAGAGAGTTGGTAGTCGTATACGGAGTGAGCCAACTTTGGCCTCGGGGTGTCCCTGGGCATTGGTCATACCCGCGATGGCTGACCGCCCTCAAACGGGCAAACTTTTCCAGGGCGAGGCTAGGTGAGATCATGCCTGGATTCATCTCCACACAGACGGCAGTAGGGCAGAGAACTCTCGATGGAAGAGACATTGAATCTGGTGCGAGACGATTACTTTCGATTCGTCAGACGCTTCTCGATCTCTGCATACTCCGCCTGCAACTCCTCACCGCCCAATTCCGGATACAAAATCCGTGTCACCTTCAGCAGCTTCTCACACTCAGCCTGCTCGCCTAGCTGGAGGCAGTTGCGAGCCACAGCCAGTCGAGTACGAAGCCAAGCGGGGCTGCCCGGTGGGTCGAATGATTCCAGTTGGCGGTAGACTAACTTGGCTCGCTGGAAGTCTTCTGGTTGTGCATGTTTCAGATGCAGCTTGCCGATGGTTTCCAGCAGCGAGCGGTCGCGCGGACGAGTTTTCCGAAGTGTTTCGTACAGAGCGATGGCCTCGGGCAGGTCTCCCGTCGCGGTGTACGCTTCCGCTAGGCAGCGATCGACCCGTTGTGTACTCTCTGGAGAGAGCTGCGAACGCTGGGTATCGAGGCGGCGTGCCGTTGCGAGTTGGAATCGTCCGAGATCGTGACGCGACTTCTCATCCAGGCTCCCGGCCAGATCGGACAGTCCCGACAAGATCGCTAGCAAATCTTCCGGGGATGTGGTCTTCGACGTAGCAAACAGTGTCTCGGCCTCGCCGATGCGTCCCAGGCCCGCCAATGAAATCATGCGCAGCTGGGTTACAACGGGGACCAGCTTGTCCCACGCGGGATCGATTGGCGTGCCATCGCGGGCCATCTCACGGGCTTCGATATCGCGACTCTGGAGGATTTGAACCAGGAGCAGTTCCGCCTCGGAATAGCGGCTCTCCTGCAACCTGAGCAGCACCTGGACCCAGCGCAACGCATTCTGGGATTGAGCGAGGGTCCAGCCCGCCGGGGGGAGTGGCCAACGGGCACGTTGTCGGGCGAGCGACTCTTCCGCGCGCTGCTCCCAAGAATGGAGGGCTCCTTCATGGACGGTCTCCGCGAGTACCTTTTCATAGCAATAGGGGAGTTGTACAGCAGCTGCGATGGCTCGCGGATGCTCCGCAGGGATCGCTTCCAGAGACTCGATCGCCGTTGCCCACTCCTCGTGCTGAATGGCATCGACGGCCAAGGACCACTGGACCTCCACGCAACTGGGATGATCGGAGAATTGAGTAAGATGCTCTTTGAGTTGTGCGACGTACTGTGCTCGGAGAGTTGCGCTCGGCGTCGCCTCATGGAGTTTGCCCAGCACCCACGCGGCGAGGAGATGTGCTTCGGGAGCGCGCACATCGTGGGGGAAACGAGTCTGAAACTCCCCGAGCCATTGGGCCGCTTGTGCGAGATGCCCCGCTTCAATCTCAATCGATGCCCGTGTCAAGGCGAACTCGGCAGCCAGTCGAGTCTGACCGTTGGTGGCGGCCTGTTGCGAGGCTTGCTCGAATGCCGCCGCTGATGCGGCCCAATCACGCCGCTGTGCGGCGGCCCGCCCAGCCCGCACGAGGGCAGCCAGCTGCTCTCCGTATTGGCGAGTCTCGTTGGTCCGCGAGAGCAGAGCGTCGACATAGACTCGCCACGGCCCCGTAATCAGAAGTTGTTGGGCTGTGGCTTGATTCCACAGGTCAGCGGTGAGTGCCGAGTCGCCTTGGACTTGCGCCGAGTGCAGGGTAGCGAGCAGGCACTCGACGATGATGGCGCGCAGTTCGGGGGACAAGGTTTTCTGGGCTGCCCCTCGATCGAGAATCAATGGAATGGCATCCGCCGGGGAGTTCAGGGCCAACTGAGCGCGGGCTTGTTCAGCGATGAGGGAGTCCGTCAGTTCCGGCCACAGCTCCGGAACCCGCAGGGACTTGGTATATGCCACTGCCGCCTCGGGATCGCCACGCAATCGCATTGTCTCCGCGCGGGCCAAACGCGCGGGCCACACGAAGTCACTGTTGACGCGCTTCGCCAGCGCGACACTCCCTTTGTCAGCATCGATCAACGCTGCGGCCCGGTCCGGACCGATCGGCAGCAGGCGGGCCAGATTCAGATTCATGCGGATGATGTGAAACTCGATTTCGTCTCCGATCCGCCGCAGTTCGACAGTCGTCAGCGCGCCTTCCGTGAGTCGCGATCGCGACGATGGCGGACCGGATTTTCGGTCTGCGGCCTGGGCCACTCCCCGCGGGGCTGGCAAACGCGATGCGGTGATGTCACTCGCTGCGGATTGCAGTGCGGAGAGCGCTGATCGAGCGGCTTGAATGGCAGTGTCACGCTGCAATTCCGAGTCCGGAGCGATCAAACTCTTCCAGAACTCGGTCAGGGCGCGATCACTCAACAGTGTTGCCTGCCGTGAACGGACAGCCGTCCAGCGGGGATTGTCTCGCTGCATCAACAGCGGGGCGATCGTGTCCTCGGCCCGTGCCCAGAGTTCGATGGCCTCGGGCTCGGACATCGCTTCTGCCGCATGCGAGGCGAAGACCTGCGATAACTCAACAGCCAATATCGCACGTTGAGCGGGGATTAAGTCAGGCTGTGATAATCGGACCAGGGCGTATTCTTCGGCGACAGAAAACAGCCCCTGAGCCCGCAGCCCAGCAAAGAACCCCGGCAACTCCGCATCGTCACTCGCACGAGATTGCGGACTGTTGACCAGACACAGCAATCCGACGATGAAAATCCAGCGACCGCACACGATCATGACCCTGTGTCACTAGTCGGACTCGAGCGAACCAAGACAACTCACGTTCTAAGCCAATGTTTCGCATTCGACAAGGGGAATCGAGTCGTGGCACTCCCTATCGACCAACGACAGACCTCAACAACTCCGCCAACTGAATCTCCGAATGGTGGTCTGCAAGCTGGAGTTCAATCTCCAATGCCCACAACGGGGTCTCTTCCACATGGGTCGAAGGCATCTTGACAAGATCTTTGTGAGTGGTCAGCAAGCACTCCGCCCGGACCGATCTTGCCCATTGGCCTATCGATTGAAGATCCTTCGATTGGTAAGCGTGGTGGTCCGGATACACCAGGAATCGCTCATCAGGTATCGCGATGCCACAGCCCGTGAGTGTCCTGCGGAAGCCCGTCGGATTCCCGATACCACAGAACGCCGCTGCTTTGTG
This sequence comes from Planctomycetota bacterium, assembly GCA_031419335.1. GTDB lineage: Bacteria > Planctomycetota > Planctomycetia > Planctomycetales > Planctomycetaceae > TH-plancto1. The sequence continues at coordinate 4,295 of JANOKO010001039.1, read as the reverse complement.
TGTCTGAAGTTGCTCTATGCCGCACGCAGTTCCCTGCACATTGATGAAACGGGTCGGCTGGAAGTGGCTGGTCAGGACCGGGGCAGAGGTCCAGCGTTGAATGGTATCGACGATGCCTTTCCGTGTGTCTGTATCGACTTGGTCTCCGCGAGTCAGCAGCACACAACTGGCTCTGCTCAGGGAACGCAGCGGCTCGCGGAGCAACCCACGCGGGAATTGATGCCCGAAGCCCCAAGGATTCAAGCAGTCAATCAGTACCAGATCGAAGTCACGGGCAATCTGGCGATGTTGGAAGGCATCGTCCAGGACGAGGACGGAGGGTCGATCGGACGGGGGCTGAGTCGTCAATTCGCGGGCTGCGGCGACACGATCGGGGTGCAGCCGATGGGGAACTCCGGGCAGGAGTCGGTCCAGCACGAGTTGTTCGTCGTTGGAGCCATCCTGGCCTGCATAGCCGCGACTGATGATGGCGGGGTTGGCTCCCAGCGATTGCAGTGTGCGAACCACCCAGGCCACCGTTGGCGTTTTTCCAGTGCCTCCGGCAGTCAGGTTTCCGATGCTGATGACAGGGATGGGAATGTGTGTTTGTGTTCGCCAGCCTTGGTCGAAAGCCCAATTGCGCAGGCCGATCGCGGCGGCATAAAATGGTTCCAGCAAAGATAAGGCCGTTCGGCTCCCCGAGGCCCAGACCCCGGGGCGTCTCCCGGAGACAATCTCCATCCAGGACGAGGCGCGAGAGGGAATCGGATGCTGTTCACTGGCGGAACTCATGGCCGCGAGGCGATCTCCTGCCCCAGGGACCGCAAGAAGTCCAAAGAGTAAATACCTGTGTTATGGCCATCGCTGAATTGGATCGCGTAGGCGTAGTTCCCGAGCGGACGCATTCCCGAGGCACGTAGTGGTTGTGTGTCGGCCAGAGTGATGACTGGCAGCAGCAAGTCAAATCCAATCGCAGTGCTGGGCTTCAGGGTGGATTGGGCACAGGTCGCACATGGGCAGCGATCTCGCAGCTCGCGCCAGGTGATGTCATGGGTCGTGCCATCCGCCCATTCGAGGGTTAATGTCTTGGCGTCTCCTCGCAGATGGGACAACGCGATCATGCGAACTTCCAGGAAGAGACTCTGTTTGTGGACCGGCAGAGTCCAAGCTGATGAGGAGTATATCAACTCGGGACGGATTTCCGTTTTCCGGAGTCCGTTTTCAACCGAGGGGGAATTCTCGCACTGACATTTTCAGGTGGCTTACAATGGAATTTCAGACCTCAACAGCAAAAGAGCATGCCCAGATTTCCCTGGACATGCTCTTGGGTTCAGTGCCATAGGCCACCGCTGGGTGCGGTCTAGCCAGATGTGTTCAAGCAACTCTGAGGATTACACCGTCACCGAATCATAGGTCTGGGTCGGTTGGGCGACTTTACGGTATCCAATGTCACGAATGACTTCGAGGACTTCGCTCCAGGTCGGAAACTGTCGGCCACTGCGGCGTTTGTAGTCGTCCATCGCCTTCATGAATTCGACTTCATCGGGGCGGTAGTCGCGCTCACAGGTGGTGGGATCGATTTGACGCCGACGCTCGACTTTTCGTCGTTCTGAGCCAGCAAAGTTCTGCTCCTCGACCACACGGCGGTCTTTGGCTGTTTGTCGTCGACTGACGATCAACTCACTGGGGGCTTCTAATGTTCGGGTTGCCATAGACACACACACCTTTCGGGGGAAAAAGGAGAACTCGATCGCCCAAGCCGATGGTCCCTCGTGGGGCTTGTCGCGATACGGAAACAATCCGTCACAATCACTATGCGGTGTGTTCTCCTTCAAGGCAAAAGATGAGAATCATTTCGCTTGGAAAACCTGCGTGGGGATCGACGTTTATAGCGGTTGTCGGGATCCCATGAACCGTGATTGTTGTAGCAGCCAGACTGGGCTGTTCCTCATTATTGATGCGTTTTCTCAACACAATTCCGTCTGGACACTCTCCCTAAACCTAGGTTATTGGAAGCCGAGAGTGTGCCACCCCTTTTACGCGAAACCGACACATGTCCTTGTCCACCATTCGACTTCCTCAAAACGGAAGCATCAACCGCGTCGAGACCGGTTGGTGTTTGACCGGCTGCCTGCCGCCAGCTCGCACGTTGTCGTCCTTGATCATTGACTCCGATGCGTTCGTGATCGGGCGTCGTCCGGGTGTGAATCTGCAGGTCGCCTCGGTCCGTGTATCGGGACGGCATGCGGAGATACTGCGTGTGGGCGAACACCTCTTCATCCGCGATCTGGGAAGTACCAACGGTACGTTTGTGAACCGCCGTCGCGTTCGTCAGCCGACCCCGATTGGCGATGGCGACCATATCGAGATCGCGGATTTGGAATTTCGATTGGAATTCCATAAAACTCAAAGCGACTCCTCCTTCAATATGAACAATATGAAGAAGACGGCGGCCTGCGTCGAGACGATGGAGTCCGACTGGGTGCTCAGTCAATTTGATCGGCTGATTCGCGAACGTGCGGTCACGGCCTATTACCAGCCACTGATCAACTTACGTGACAACACTGTCATCGGTTACGAAGCCCTGGCCCGCAGCAGCGTGCCGGGTTTGGAAAATCCGGGACTCATGTTTCAGACGGCCCAGATGGTCAGCCGCGAAGTCGAACTGTCGTTGATTTGTCGCCAGCGGGCCTTGGAAGGCGCCCAGCAGTTGGCCACCGGGGCTACCATTTTTGTCAATACCCACCCCTTGGAGTCACCGACTGTCGATCTGATTCCGTCGATCTGCCTCCTCCAACGCAAGTATCCCCATATCCCGATCGTGGTCGAAATCCACGAAGGGGCTGTCCACGACGAACACACGATGAGGGAGACGGCCAAGGCCATTCGCGATCTGGGAGCCGAACTGGCCTACGACGATTTCGGAGCCGGGCAGGCGCGGTTGGTCGAGTTGGTCAAAGTGCCGCCCGACTATTTGAAGTTCGATATGTGCCTGATCCGCAACATCGACAAGGCCGATGCCCAGCAGCGGAGGATGCTCAAAATGTTGGTCGACATGGCCAACGATATCCCGACGATCACCCTGGCTGAAGGCATCGAAACCGCCGAAGAGGCGGAAGCCTGCCGTGATCTGGGGTTCCATTTGGCTCAGGGTTACTACTTCGGGAAGCCGATGACCGCTGATAATGCTGTCCTGGCAGCGAATACGCAGAAGGTCATGCGAGCCGTGCGATAGGGTGGCTTGTGGCTACCTTCGCCAGAAGGTGGGCGACCGCCAGAAACGCTCGATTGACAGGTAGAATAGACCTCATTCCCAAGCTCCGCTTGGAAATGCATCTTCTCGAAGCTCCCCTTCGCCGCGCGTGCCAAACCTCCCTCGATCCCGAAGATGAAACGCTGGAATCGCCCCCCTCGTTCTGGCACGCTGCAGGTTTGAAATCCCCGAGTGCTGGCGATTGGTCGCCCACTGCTGCACAATAGTCGCACTCCCTTTCGCAACATCGCGATGTGGGGATCACCGACCCCTGCCTGCTGAGGGGCCTTTTGGTTGAGTGCCACATGCCGCCGCGTCAGTCCCGTGTTGGGTTCTTGCTGTTCATGGTCTACCTGGCCCTCTACGGCGGGTTTGTGGGGATCAATGCCTTTTCGCCAGAGTTGATGAAGTCGACGCCGCTGGCCGGAGTGAATCTGGCGGTGCTGTACGGTTTCGGGCTGATTATCGCGGCGATCCTCATGGCGTTCCTATACGGGTTCGTCGGCAACACCACCGGAGACACTGAGGACCAGATGTAGGACGGGCTTTCCAGCCCGTCCCCGAGCGACTCACCCCTTCCCACATCGCCCCGATGGGCCGCCGACACTGTTCGCCTGCTTGACGCTTAAGGCGAAAGGAACGGCCTGGAAAGGCCGTCCTACAATCGCTCAACCCTCAACTCTCACCCCCACCATGCAATACGAACCCTCCCCACTCGCCGTCGTCATCTTCTGCCTCTTCGTCGGCGTGACGCTCGGCTTCAGCTTCTGGCTCGGTCGCAAGGCGAAGACAGCCCAGAGCTTCTTCGCCGCCCACGGCCAGATCCCGTGGTTCGTCAACGGGGTCGCCTTCGCGGGAGACTATCTGTCAGCGGCGTCGTTCCTCGGCATCTGTGGGATGATCGCCTTCTACGGGTACGATGGTTTCCTGTACTCGATCGGGTATCTGGCCGGGTGGATCGTGGCCCTGTTTGTGATTGCGGAGCCGATGAAGAGGCTCGGCAAGTTCACGTTCGCGGATGCCCTCGACGCCAAGTTCCAGTCCCCTGGCATCAAGATCGCCG
>JANOKO010001038.1:0-7591 GCA_031419335.1 Planctomycetota bacterium | reverse complement strand
GTCACGGCTGGCCCTGCGAATCCCACCGGGTACAGATTGGGCTCGCGTTTTGTCTTCCAGCACTTCGCTCAAGTGGGCTGTAAGTGGCGAGTCTTCCGTCAGCCATTACACCATGTTTTCGCAAGGGGGACCGCGACATCTGGCTGTCTCCGATGCATCGCTGGCGAGGACACTCCTCCAGGGGGTTCCAGAGCCTGTCCCGAGTTATGCCGACCTGGAGTTGATCGAGTCCAATGCGCCAGATTTCTATTTCGGCAACGAGATCGACGAAAACGGAGTGCGCTGGGCCAGCCGATTGCAAACGTGGCTCGAACTACAGATTGGAGACGCTCGTCAGCAAGACGCAGCCCGAGACTTGCGAACACAGCTACTGGAAGGCACCAAGCCATGAACGAGATTAGCGGCGATCCCCTGTGGCCCCATTTCGGTCCGCTCTGGATAGACCTTCAGGCCACGGCATCTCAAGACATCCTCATTGCCGGAGGCTACGGGCTGTTCCTGAAGCAGAGGTTTCTGCGGGCCAATGCGGGGATCCCAGTGGTTGTCCCGCTGGACCGCTGGACCAATGCGAGTCCGCGAGTGACCAAAGACCTTGACCTCGTAATCGGGCTCGATCTCATCGCCGAAGAGGATTCACAAAAGGCGTTCCTGAGTGCGTTGGAAAAACACGGATTTTCGGTCAGCGAGAATAACCCGCGATGGCAGTTCGAGAAGCGAGTGTCCGATTCTCACATCGTGGTTGTGGATCTGCATGCCCCCCGGCCATCCAAGGATCAGTTGAACTTGAAGGCAGATCAAATCCGGGTCAGGCGCAAGCCATCGCTCGGAAAAGACGGCATTCACGGTCGCACCAATCCCGAAGCTGTGGGATGCGATCTTCACCCATTCCGTTTCGTATTGGATGGGATGTCGATCCCGGTCCCCAATCCAGTGACATGGTCGATCATGAAGCTCAAGGCTATGAGAGACCGTTGGATTATCTCCGACGACGCTACACAATCCGCGGAGCGGCGTGCATTCAGTCGACTACAAGCGATCAAACACGCACAAGACGTTTGCCGGGTCGTAGCCTTGGTCACTCGTGATGAAAGTGATACGACTGCCACCGTCGTGGCAGGCATCCGAGCGACACCGGAGTTCGCCAATGCGACCCATGTTTTCAACACACTCCTCACTGACGACGAAAGACTGGTAACGCAGATTACTGCGGGCTGGAGTTCCGAAGATTTCAATATCATCAGATCGACACTTTCCTCCTGGTTAAACTGATCACGAAAAAAATAGCGATAATCAATCAGCGTCTCTCCGAGAAAGCAACTCGCCGGGGCGGAGGTTTGCTTTCTGGGGGTTGTCGGCGATGTATTTTCGCAGGTAGTCGTACTGCTCTGGGCTGCGGACGAGGTGGTCGAACGGTTCCTGCTGCCAGAACTTTCCGGATTGCCCGGTGGTCGGATTGATCTGTCGAGCGGTGTAGCGCAGCCAAGAAGCACACTGGACTTTTAGGCCACTCTCGGAGCCGAAGGCGACCAGCAGGTGGACATGGTTGGGCATGACGACAAAGTCGCCCATGCGGTATCGATCGCCGTCAAACTTCAACAGCGATTCACTCACGATCTGGGCCAGCGCGGGCTGTCGCAAGAGACAAGCTCCGTGGCAGGTGTCGAGGAACTCCTCGCGGCAACGATGGAACTGCCGTTGGAACTCGGCTCGTTCCTTGTCCGGGAGAGTGGGGACGACCTCTGACCAATGCTCTCCCCCTGAAGCCCCGTGGATGCGGAGCCACTCCTGTTTTTCGCGATCCCAGCGCTGGATGACCTCGCGTGGGATCGAGTCCTCCGTTCGAAACGTGATGAAGACCACCGCACCCGCTTGTGACCAATGCGGTCGGCAATGCTCATGGATGTGGAACTCCGCCTTGGGGTCGAATTACTCGCCGAGCATGGGGGGCCTCTGTCGCCTTTTTCTCCGAAAAAGGACGTTCTTTCACGCAGTGAACGACGACCTGCTCCGCATGAGTGACGGTCGGGTCAAGTCTAGCCCTTCACCTTTTGCTTCGAAAAAGGGCGTCCTTTTTCGTATAAAAAGGCGACATATCCACGGGTCGGGTGGGACGCCCTGACGCTTTGTGAATGGCGTGGTCTGGTGCGTAGCCACGGCCTTCGCAGAGCCTCAGACCGTGCCACCCGGGCGTCCCGAATCAGTGGCCGATGATCGCGGCAATACTCCCACCGCACATTCTCCCTGGACCTACTCCACTCGTGTGAACACGTGATCCCGCAGGGTCGAGCGCTGGCCGTCGAACTGGATGTTGGTCGTCATGGATTGAGTTTGGCCAAAGAAGAGCAGCGGGGTGTCGAGCCAGTCGCGTAAGGCCGTCATGCCTCCGGTTTCTGGGGAACTTTCCGGAAGTCGTGCCTGGTATCTTGAAACGAGCAGGAACTGGTATTGGCCCGTCGAGGGGAGCTGGATCTCGTAGTGGCCGTCGGGCGAGACGAGGGCGAAATCGCCGCCCAGGGCTCGAATCTGCGCTTGAGCCAAACGGACCTCACCGGGATTGGCTCCCGCACGGAAGCTCATCACGGGAAGTTTGGACACTGCCGGATGTCTGGACGGAATCACGAGCACGCGGGCTCCGACATCGGGTCGACTCTCGCCCGTTGCGGTGAGATACGTGACCCGCCCTTCGATGGCCCGCTGCAGTTCACCCGACACTGGCAATGCCGCCAGCGGAGACTCACCCACTGGACCCAATACGACTCCCCCCGGTGTCACGACTCCGGGGGGGACAATGACCGCCCCCGTCAGCACTTCAGGTGCAGAGACCGTGGGAGCGGCGCTGGGGCCGGTCTTTCGTCCGAGTAGAAAACCGCTGGTGATCCCGAGAAGCCCGCACACGGCTCCAGTCATCAGAATTCGACTCTGCCCCCTGGCCGGACGTGTCGTACGCGGGACCGCAGTGGACTTGATCGACGAGAGTTCTCGAAGCGGGTCGAGTCCGGGAGAAGCGCTGACCTCAACATTGGTGGGAGGCGGTGTCGGTCGCGAGAGACTTGATCCCGCAGCGCGGCCCGGGGTCTCGGGAGGCAGCGGGACCGGAATCGGCACCGGCTCCACAGCGGGAGCGGGTGCCAGGCTGATTGCCACCGGCTTCTCGGGTTGAGCGTCACTCACGGCGACTGCACCAGATGCCCCTTCGGCCAACGAGGCGAGCGCATCAAGTGCCCTAGCCAGCCCTGAATCCCCGTGGTTCATCGTGGGCTTGGGCAGCGGAGCGACCGACCCGTCCAACTGCGGTACGCGGATCGTTCGCCCGCACATGGGACAGTCTGTGACAGCCCCCGCTTTGGAGCGTGAGATGCCAAGGAACTGTTCGCAATGCGGGCAGCGAAACTTGATGGGCATGGGCGGGAGAGGCAGAAGAGGTGAGAGGCAGTCAAAGGTGCGAGGTGTTCCCCTGTTCGTTCAACGATCAGTTCTTATCCTCCGATTCCTCTGTTAGGGTGTCAGAGCCGCGGTGTCGATCAAATCGTCGCACAACTTGAAGAGCACCTCATGCGTGACTTGCAGATCGATCTGCGTGCGCCCCGGTGTGCCCTTCAGCGAACGATACCGCTTCAGCGAGTATGTCCCAGTGCCGTGCGACGACAACACCATTTCATAATACTGCGTCCCGTCCGGCAACTGATCGGGACGAGTCGAACGGATCAAGACTTGGCCCGCTTGGGGATCGTATTCCAACGGGCTGACCTGTTCGAGCAAGTAGGTGATCCGCTGACTCAGTGACTCGGCCCAGCGCTTCAAGGTATCAAATGAAGCCTGGTTCATCGTGGGCACATGGACTGTGATCTGTCGAAACGCGCACCCCAAGCTGTCGACCTGGGTCAGGTCAATCTCCACCTGAATGCCCGATGGGTCGCTCACCTGCACCACGGTCGGCGTGTTCGAAAAGTAGCCACGTAGTCGCGCCAACTCCGCCGCAAGCCAGAAACGCACACTCATGCCGATCGACCCTCCAACGGAACGCTGCGGCTTCGAGCTGTGACAGCTGAGAAGTCCGAGCGTTCGGGCATTCTATGGGAAGACGGAAGCGCCGGATATGCTCCTTTGACAGGTTGCACGGGCACGCACTGTTTCACAGTGCGTGCCCGAGTTCCTGGAGCGGATACCATTGCCTCACTGCAGGAAGAGAGACACAATCGGTGATCCTGACTGACAACTTCTCGACTCATTGTGGAACTCACTTCATGGATCTGCTCACCACGCTCTCCGGCTCCCTCATGGAGGGGTTCTTCCCTGCTGGCTGGGATCTGGCCAAGATCGATGCCTGTGTCGATGACAATCCGGCGACGATCACTGATCGCCAGAAGTGGTGGCACTCGAAGTTCCAGCCGTTTCCGTGCCAGACGCTGGCCGACTTCGATACCTACATGGGACACGAGATCGCTCAGTTGATCCGCCGCACGCGGGATGCCGGGCAGAAGCTGGCGATGATCCTGCCGGTGGGGCCGATGGGGATGTACCGCTGGGCGGTTTACTTCCTGACCGAGTGGGGGGTCTCGTGCGACCATGTCTACGGCTTCAACATGGATGAGTGGAGCGATGCTCAGGGGAACACTCTGCCCTCGGATAACCCCGGAGCGTTCCAATACGCGATGGAGCACGCCTTCTACGGGCCGCTCGGCAAGCTGACCGTGCCCAAGAAGCAGCGGCACTTTGCGACCAAAAAAGTCCTGCCGACCTATTCCGAGCGGATTGGCGAGTTGAAGGCCAATGGAGCCTTGCTCTCGGTCGCGTTCGGAATTGGCCGCGTCTGCCACATTGCCTTCTGGGAACCGCACTTCGCAGCTGAGTTCAAGACCGAGGCCGAGTGGAAGTCGCAGACGCACCGGCTGGGAGCGAAGCTGCACCCACTGACGATCGAGCAGAACGCGATCACGAGTTTCAAGAGCCGGACCACGCTGGTCCCGGCCTTTGCGAACACAATCGGACCGGGTCTGTTTCTGAATGCCGACTACATCATCGGCGGAGCGGATGGGTCACTGGGCCGCGGCATGATGTGGCAGGGGCTGAGTCTGTGGATGACGCTGCGTCACAAGCCAACTTCGTGGATTCCATCGACGTACATGCCGACGCAGGCCGGAAGGTTGTTCTTCTTGGAAGAACTCGCCGGTCCCTTGGTCGCCGAGTGCAATTGAACTCGGCGAATGGAACTACTTCCGCTCACAATTGGAGATGTGAGAGGAAGACCACACACCGCGCTACTTCAGCAAACTGCGGTCCAGTACAAACCTTGCCCGTTCGAAGTACGGTTGCCAAGTGATTTCCGGCTTGCCGTCGCGGAGACAGTCGCGGAGCTTGGCCAGCGTGTTGAGGGCCATGTGCGGGCAGCGGTTGCAGGCACACGTCTCACCTGTGTCGGTCATGATCCCCGGCACCGGGATGTACTCATGCCAGGGGGCGATCTTCTGAAGCGGGTGAATCATGTTGGCTTCGGTGGCGACCAGGAACTTCGTCGGCTCCTTGCGGGCGAACACATACTGCCGCATCTTCTCCGTGCCGCCCACGACATCGGACACCTCCAGAATATTGGGCGGGCACTCCGGGTGAGCGATCACGATGCAACCGGGGTTGTGCTTCTTGGCCCGGTTCAGGTCTTGAATGCTGAACACCTCATGCACCATGCAGGAGCCGGGCCAGAGGATCATCGGGCGACCGGTGACCTCGGTGATGTACCGACCGAGGTGCTGGTCCGGCACGAATAGGATTTCCTTGTGCTTATCGACCTTGGTCTCGATGATCTCGCGGGCGTTCCCGCTGGTCACGATCCAGTCGCACAGGGCCTTCACCGCAGCTGTGGTGTTGATGTAGGCGACGGTCTCGAACTCGCGTCCCTGCGCTCGCAGGGTCTTCTGGTAAGCGTCGAGCCGATCGGCGGGGCAGCTATCGGCCAGCGAGCAGCCCGCGTTGAGGTCGGGGAGCAGCACCCGCTTTTCGGGGTTCATGATCTTGGCGGATTCGGCCATGAAGTGGACGCCCGCAAAGACGATCGTTTGCGTCGTGACCTGGGTGGCATCGCGGGCCAGCTTCAGTGAATCGCCGGTGAAGTCGGCGATGTCCTGGATGTCGCCGTCGACATAGAAGTGGGCCAGGATCGTGGCGTCGTGCAGTCGCTTGAGCTGGTCGATTTCTTCGATCAGATCGAGCGGATCCTCGGTCGACTCCTGGGGAGTGAACGGACTGGAGAGAACCGGAAGATCAGTAAACGAAGTCATGGATCAACCTACACATCGAGACTCGTCGGGGAGTACGGCATCGGATCACCCGATACTCAACGTCGCACCTACATCTTACCGATTTGAGATCAGACGGGGCAGGGCGGTGCGGTGCGGAACGACAGACCTGGCAATTGCACCTCGGCACCCCTCGCAAGAAACCCCTGACACCGACCCGCGCGTCGTCATCAAACCGACGCTGAGGGATCTGACCCGCAACCAGTCGCGTAAGAAGTCCGCGGAGTCGCGAACCCTAGGCCAGCCCGCGACGACTGTCTCCGCTGCCACACGCATCTGGGGTCAGTGTCACCCTCTCGATTCGCCGAAGCGCTGTCTCTCATTTCCCGCGTCGATAATACGAGGGGGAGTCCGGTCGCTCGTCGGGTGAAGGAGGAACTGATGGTCTATCTCATGTCACACTCACCGCGTCCCCAGGGATGTCCTTTCCAGCCGGAGCATGGTCTGGTAGCGGTCGACGACTTCTGGGAGGGCGGTGGTGGTGAGGTTTTGGGCGAGGATGTGGTTCTCCAGGGTGTCGATCAGGCGGCGGTATTGGACTGCCTTGAGTTCGTGGCGTTCGGCTTGTTGGGATTGCTCTTCGCGGGCTAGGCGGCGCTGCTCGTAGACCGCGTAACTGGGGAGTTGCTTCAGGTCTTCGAAGAGGGTTTGCTGGTCTTCGGGCTGAAGGAGGGGGGATTTCTGCCAGTCTTCGGGGTGGGCGAGGTCGGGCCACTTTTCGGCGATCTCGGCCAGAAGTTCGCGACGGCCACCTCGACGACCGGGGCCGCGCTGCGGGAGGCGACCGGATGGGGATTGCTGATGTCGTTCGTAGGCCCGCAGAACCTCATCGACCGATTTGTCGAGCGGGAGTTCTAGCTGTTGGCCGAGTTCGACGACGATCCTGCGCGTAGCAGGTGAGGCGTGCATGAGCAGGTCGCGGAGGGAGCCCGACATCTTCGCGGGAAGGGCGGGGCTAGGTTTCTCCGCGGGGGGCTCTGCGGTCTTCTCGGAGTCGTCCTTCTCGGAAGGGGACTCTTCGCGCAGCTGGGGGGATGGACCGCGTCGATCACGCTCGCTCATCAGCACGTAGTCCGGAATACGGCTGAACTTTCGCAGCAGCACATCGCTGGACTTGAGCGGGATGTCGATGGTCTCGCCGACGATCACGGCATGGGCGAAGGCTTCGTCAAACGAGACAGCACCATCCTGGTCAGCATCAGCACCGAGCATCGGGGTGCCGTTGCGGCTCTGACCAATCATCGCGCCCCAGAAGTAGCTGCTGAATTCCTGGTCATGCTCGATATCGGGTCGGCAGCCAG
>JANOKO010001037.1:0-1198 GCA_031419335.1 Planctomycetota bacterium | reverse complement strand
AGCGTGCCTATGACGCCCGGTTCAAGGCCGTGGCCGAGCGCGACCTGAAACTCGCTCAGCAGACTCGTGATCTGGCGAGTCTCACCTTGGTCGCCAGACGTTACCTGCTAACAACTGCCGGGCAGCTGGCCAGCCGCGAACTGATCGATGCCGCCATCGATCAGGGGAATGGGGATGCCCTCGCGCTGCTGGTGCGCGACCTGCTGATGGTCGACTCACCACAATTCCGCGATGTGGCCTGGCGGAATCAAGTGATGGAGATTCTGCAATCGATCGGGCAACAGAATCTCGTGACCCAACTGACAAAGCAGTCTGGCGTTCCCGCGAAAGCAGCGGAGACGGCCAGCCACTGGAACCTCAATCGCCTTGGAGCCTCGCCCCTGCCGAGCAAGGAGTGGGGCTCTCTGGCGGGCGACTCCTCGGGACGAGCTTTGGCCGGTGTCGAAGACTTCTCATTATTGCCGCGCTGGCGACATCCGTTAGTCTCGCATCCCCGGGTTCGCCAACTCTTGCGTGAGCAACTTCTGGACTTCGAAGACGAGGGAGCCTTGGGCCTCTCGGTTCTCTCGACGGTCGGAAGCGAGGACGTACTGGTCACTCGCACTCTGTCGAATCTGACTGCGGTGAATGCGAGATCCGGAGAAACCCTATGGCAGTCGCGGGAATGGCATCCCTCGCCGGCCGAGAGCGACGAGACCGAGTTATTTACTCCTCTGGAATTGACGGAATCAAGTGTGAATGCGGAAAGTTCCCTGGGCTACCGAATTCGCGGTCGGCTGACCTCCAGCGGCAGTCTGGGAACGCTCAGCGCGGATGCCCGGCACGTCTATGCCCTGGAGTATTTCAGCGAAGAGGAGTCTCCGTTGGACGAGGTGGTCCAATCTGGACTGGATGAATCGGAAGGGGCGACGACTTACCTGTACGCGCGAGATCTGCACACGGGACGCATCGCCTGGCGAGCTGGCGGCCCTCCGGCGGAAGAGCCACCGGGACTGCCCGGAGCCGGGGTGTTTTTCTTTGGCCCGCCGACTCCCAACGGGGAAGAATTGTTCGCCGTTGGTGAGCGGCAAGGGGACATTCTGCTCTTCTGCCTGGAAGCCGAGACAGGCTTCGTACGCTGGGAACAGCTGCTCGCCGCAGCGGGTCTCCGCCAGGAGGGCGTTCGAGGCGGAGATGGCCCACGAGGTCCGCACGACCC
>JANOKO010001036.1:0-2484 GCA_031419335.1 Planctomycetota bacterium | reverse complement strand
GATGGGGCGACTGACTTCATGGGGACAACTGACTTCTTGGACTTCACAGACATGCGACGATCTCCTCACGGGATAGGATACTCTCCATTTCCCGCGCCCACAAAACGTGGGGAAGTCCAATCATATTGAGTCAGTTCACCCATGAAGTTACATGCAAATGATGTCATTTGTTTGCTACCCAAGGCCATCGACTCGCTCGGTAGCCAGCTCGGTGATTCCGCCATGATCGGACGGGGGAAGTCGTCAGTCGCTGGTAGAAGTCGGGGAGGAAATGGTGGACTTCCTGCCTGAGCGATCAGGACCGGCAACGCCAGCACTCAACTGAACAACACGGGGATCGGTCGCGAAAGCTCGGACCGCGAGTGGTACGACTGGATCTACCAGCGCGTGGCGGCGAATGCTTCGTACGACAAGATTGCCGAGGGGATTGTTCTCGCGATGAGTAAGAATCCGGGCATTGATCGCTCGATTCCTCTACGTCCTGTGCGGCGCTCATCCGGTTGCCGATGGATCGTCGTTGCAAACTGTCACCGGCCCCGAGCGTCTGCTAGTCTGATGGCTGATGACAACCTTGAGTGATCCAGAAGCGGGCATACTGATGGATGATCGGGAGAAGTGGCCGTTCTTTGCGGACCGGGGAACGGATCAATCCGATAGCGACCTGGGCAGCCGAGATTCGGGTAGCACTGGAACACCTCGTGATATTGAGGAGATGCTGCGCACTCAGGTAGAGAACTGGCGAAAGAAGCTGCTGGATCTGGGTAATCGCAACTCGCTCATCAACTGTTCATTCAGCCAATCTCACGGCGTTGTGGAGATCCTTCACCCGAACACCGAGACCGTCTGGCGCAAGCTCGCGGCTGACAACGACGCGGGTGCCGCGACCATGCGATTCCCGTGGAGACGGGATCTCGTCCCCACGCCAAGAGATCTCCCATCGAACGCAGGAGAACAGGAACGGGAATGGAATCCGCCGCTCAATGAGTGCCTCTGCTCTCAGCGACTACGCCCGACCGACCTGATGACCGGGTCGACCGACAAAGCCCTGAACCGGCGATTTCGAACTCTGGCCAATCATGCCGAGCTGTCCCTGTCCGAACAGGGGGTTCACTGCTTGTACGTGGCGTTCGGGTTCCTGAAATGGTTCGAGAGTGTCGACAGCGAGCAGGAGTTGCGTTCACCGCTGATGCTCGTTCCGGTGTCCCTCAATCGGTCGACATCCGATGCCCCCTGGGAGTTGTCGGAAGCCGAAGATGACGCACTGGAGAACTTGTGCCTCCGGCAAAGACTCAAGCAGGACTTTGGTCTCGAATTGCCGTCCCTGCCGGATATTGATGAACTGGAAGATGAGGGTGCGAGACTCCGATTTCTGGATGCGGTTCGAGTGGCGATCTCCGAGAACTCTCGCTGGCAGGTCGAGGATCGATGCGCGATCGGCCGGTTCGCGTTTCCAAAGATTGCGATGTGGAAGAATCTGGGCGAACACCAGAATGAGGTGATCTCGCATCCCATTTGCCGCTCCATTGCCGGTGACAGTTCGGTCTCTCCGATGCAAGCGTTTGGCTCCACAACGGGCTTGCCGGATGCGTCACGCCTGGATGACGAATTGGCTCCCGGCGACATCAAGGCCATCCTGGATTGTGATTCCAGTCAGATGGAGGCGATCGTCGCCGCCAGACGAGGAGTGAGCTTCGTCTTGGACGGTCCGCCAGGCACCGGCAAGAGCCAGACGATTGCGAACATCATTGCGGACGCCTTGGGCGAGGGACGCCGCGTCCTGTTTGTCAGCGAGAAGGTCTCGGCACTGGAGGTCGTGAAGCGGCGTCTCGACGAAGTCGGTCTCGGGGATTTTTGTCTGGAGTGTCATTCCAGCAAGGGCAACCGTGCGGCAGTGATTGAAAAGCTCAGGATGTGCCTGGAGATTCCGCAGGAGGTTTACCCCGACGCCGCTCCCAAACTGGAAGAGGCGAAACGAATCCGCGAAGCGCTGAATCAGTATGTCCGGACGATCCATGCTCCCCGCGCGCCATTGGGATTATCACCCTATGAGTTGTACGGCCACGTCAGCCGACTGGAACGCCTGGGGATGGCGACGAAGTCGCGATGTGCTTTGCCGAATCCCTCGGGAGTACACCGCGAACAATTCAATTCATGGCTCAGAGTTCTCGAACACGCGGAAGATGTGGGGTCAGTCATCGCGGCCTTCGCCACTCATCCTTGGCGGGGGTGCAAACTCACATCCCGATCTTTGTCGTTCTCGGACGACATCCAACACCATTTCGGGACTCTTTCGAAATCATTCAGAGCGATCCAAACCGCCACATGCCCTCTGGTCGATGCCGGTCTGTTGCCAGTCGCAACCCCGAACAACCTTCAGGATGTCTCGCGAGTTCTTCGGGAAGCTGTCGCGGCTCCCGACGTTCCGACATCGTGGTTCTCTGATCCCTCGGCAGTTGCCAGAGCTGTGCTCTCCAGAAGTGAGGC
>JANOKO010001035.1:0-2793 GCA_031419335.1 Planctomycetota bacterium | reverse complement strand
GGCCGGCGGGGCGGAGCGGGTCAACAGCTTCACTCGGTTCTACTTCGCGCTGCTGGGGATCATCTCGTATCAGCAGTGCCCAGCTGTGCCGCCGGAGTTGATGTTCATCCCCACCTGGCTGCCGTTCAACATCTATGAGATGTCGGCCTGGTCACGAACGATCATTGTGCCGCTGAGCCTGATCTGGGCATATCAGCCGGTGGTCAAGCTACCGCCGGAACAGGGGATCGACGAACTGTTCCTTAATGGTCCGGATCAATTGCCGGTGACGATGCCGCCATCGGGGCAACTCGATGGTCTGAAAAGCAAGAGCTGGATCAACTGGCACAAGGTGTTCGGCGCGATCGATGTGACGTGGAAGACCATCGAACGGCTGCACATCAAACCGCTACGTAGCTGGGCGATTCTCCAAGCGGCGAAGTGGATGCTGGCCCGGTTCGCGAAGAGTGACGGGCTGGGGGCGATCTTCCCGCCGATCATCTGGAGTGTCATTTCGCTCAAGTGCCTGGGGTATGCGGAGTCCTCGCCCGAGGTGTTGGCCGCCCTCAAGGAACTGGAGAAGCTGACGATTCACGAGGGAGACACCGCGCGTCTGGAGCCGTGTCGTTCGCCGGTGTGGGACACCGCGATCAGCGTCATCGCTCTCCGTGAGGCCGGTGTCTCCGCCGATGCTCCCCCGCTGCGATTGGCGGTTGACTGGTTGCTGTCCAAGGAAGTCTGCAGTCGAGGCGACTGGTCGGTTCGCCTGCCCGACATCGAGCCAGCGGGGTGGTACTTCGAGTTCAATAACGAGTTCTACCCGGACATCGATGACACGATCATGACAACGATGGCCCTGGCGAAGTGCCTGCCGGGGGATTCACACGCAGCCTGGACCGCCGAGTTCGTGCCGGGGGAGAATCATCCTCGTCGAGTGTCCGCGAATGACAAGGTCAACACCGTCATCTTCGGGACGACGACTTCGGGATCGCGAGCGACTGCTGATGTCGACCGCATGAGTCCGATGTTGAAAGCCATCGAGCGGGCCGTGCGTTGGATCTCGGCCATGCAGTGCCGCGATGGGGGCTGGGCGGCCTTCGATGCCGACAACGACCGCGAGCTGTTCACGTGCGTGCCGTTCGCCGACCACAATGCGATGATCGATCCCCCCACTGCGGACATCACCGCCCGCACGCTGGAGATGTATGGCCGACTGGGCGTCGGTTCGCATCATCCCTCGCTGCAACGGGCGATCGAGTTCGTGTGGAACGATCAGCAGCCCGACCACAGTTGGTACGGTCGCTGGGGTGTGAATTACATCTATGGGACGTGGCAGGTGTTGGTCGGCCTGACGGCAATTGGCGTGCCGGGGAACGACCAGCGACTGCAAGCCGGAGCGGGTTGGCTCCGCAAGACTCAACAAGCGTGCGGCGGCTGGGGAGAGACCCCGCGCAGCTACGACGAGCCGGACCTGCGCGGGACCGGCACGCCGACGCCGTCTCAAACGGCGTGGGCCTTGATGGGCCTGATGGCGGCCGGCGAACTCGAATCCGAAGAGGTGCAGCGCGGGATTCAGTACCTGATCGACACGCAAGAACCGGACGGCACCTGGAACGAACCTGAGTTCACCGGCACCGGTTTCCCGCGAGTGTTTTACCTGAGGTATCATCTGTACCGGCACTACTTCCCGCTGATGGCATTGGGGCGGTACGCAGGGCTGAGGCGAGCTGAGGCGAGTGGACTCAGGTAGGACGGCCTTTCCAGGCCGTCCTCGGGCGTCTCTCGATTGTCGGTGAGAGGCTTGGGCATCAGAACCCCGCAGGAAGGCGACGCTCCTGCGGAGCCGCGAGCCAGGGGACGCGTCGACTCGTGGTAGCGGCTCGGCAGGAGCCTAGCCCCAGTGTTGTGAACACGATGAAGGCGCTGGGACGGCCTGAATGTCGGCGATTTCTCCGAAATCGCTGGTTCGGCTCGGCACTTCTGAAGTCGCATCGGCCGCCCCGTCGCCCCGGCGTTTTCGGAGAAATCGCCGACACTCGGCGAGTCCCGTGACCGCCATCGTGTTCACAGCACTGGCCTCGCCCTCCCGATCGGGGTTCGACACAAAACTCACTGAGGAGTAGGACGGCCTTTCCAGGCCGTCCAGGGGCATCACCGTCACTAAGACGGCCTGGAAAGGCCGTCTTACCGGGGATCGTGTTTCCGCTCAATCTGCACACACCAGCCCGCAACGCCAGGCAGGACGATTTGGTAGACTCTGGCTGACGCTGTGACTGATCTACGAACATCATCCCGAGGACCACATGCCGACTCCCCCCGTCCCCTTCATTTGGGTCGGTGACGCCCTCACCGGGACGCTCCGGCTCATCGATCAAACGCTCCTGCCGATCGAGTTGGTCGAGATCGATTGCCGGACCGTCGACCAAGTCTGGGACGCGATCAAGATGCTGCGCGTGCGCGGGGCTCCGGCCATTGGAGTCGCGGCGGCGTACGGTTTCGTGATCGGAATGCAGTTCAGTGTGAATTCATTGCCGGATGAGTTCCTCTTTGGGTTACGGGTCGTGCGGGACGACCTCGCGGGGAGTCGGCCGACTGCGGTCAATCTCTTCTGGGCGCTCGATCGAATGCTGAAGCACGGGAGGTCGGTGGCCTCGCTGGCGGGAGAGGAGCGACTGGAGTCGCTGCTGGCCGAGGCCCGCCTCATCGAAGCCGAAGACCGCGCGATGTGTACCGCCATCGGGCGCGTCGGCGCGGAGTACCTGTCCCAGTCATGCGGGGTACTCACCCACTGCAACGCGGGCGGACTGGCCACTG
>JANOKO010001034.1:0-2006 GCA_031419335.1 Planctomycetota bacterium | reverse complement strand
CAAGCAACGGGGGAGATACCTGTTTTACCCAAACCCGCCAAGATCAGGTGGCTTATCCAGAACTCAGGTTATACGGTGATCGTGAAAGCCAGCGATGGGAAAAGCGTGGGCGACTATTACCTGCGACACCTTTTCTGGTTCAACGCACTATTTGGGGTGTTTTGCATTGGCGAGGCTTTAACCTTGTAGGGTGTACTTGGTGTGGTGCAGGGTCAGCAGGCGCTCCTTCAAATGTTCATAGTTGCGGTAGCCGTAAGCGCGGCGTTGCAGGGCTCCGATTTTGTTGTTGATGCCTTCCAGCGGGCCGGTCGAGATCGGGTGGTCGTACCAGTTGAGGAGTCCCGTGCGATGACCTCGCAGGGTCTTGGCCATTGTCTGCATCTGGCGGATGCCGGAGGCGTCCGCGCGGCGGCACCAGGCTTCGAGGTACTTCTCAGCGGCGGCCTTCGAGCGTTGGTTCCAGAACTGTCGCAAGTCTTCTTTGAGGTAGTACGCGACCGACAAGGACTCGTTCAACTTCAGGGCCTCATGAAGCTGAGCCTTCTCATCGACCTTCGCGTTCTGCTTCAGGTTCTCCGGATTCATCATCAGCAGGTAGCGCGTCCCCTTCAGCATTTTGCGTTGCAGCTTGTCGGTCAGCTCGTGATACATCTCCCGCCGCAGATCGCTCAACTTCTCATTCATCAGCTTCACGACGTGGAAGCGATCGAACACGAGGGCCGCCTTCGGCAGATGTTCCATCACAGCTGCGATGTAACCGCCGGCCATGTCGGTGGCGACGGACGTGATCTTCCCGCGCGAGGCTTTGAGCAAGGCAAACACCTCACGCAAGGGGATCTTCCCACGCCCTTTCACGACCGACACGATGGCCCTCGAGTCGAGGTCCAGGACCACCGTCACGAACCCGTGTCGCTTCCCCAAATAGTTCTCATCGATCGCCAAGCGCTGCACCTCCGACAGCTTCGGCTTGGGCAACTTCTTCAGCCGCGCGAGGTCGATATCGCTGACCGTATGCCACGACGTGCCGAACATCTCGACCGCATCCTGAATCGTGACCCGCGAGAGCCACGCCTCGACGGTTCGCTCGAACGTCTTGGTCACGCGCCGTTGCCCCTCCGCAAAGGCTGGCTGATGCCACGTCTTCGCGCCGCATTCCAGACACTTCACGCGCGGTGAATCCATCGTGATGATCACCGGCGTGACCCCGATCGGAGCGGCCTTCCACTCCCGCCGCTGTCCCCCCTGACGCTGGACCCGCGAACACCCACAAGCCCGACACGCCAGCTTCTCTCTCGGCACCGCGACCTGGACATACAAGATCCCCTCATCCCCCGTCCACGTCCCCTCGACCTCATAGCCCTTGAGCCCCATCGCCTCGTACAATGCCGCTGCGGACATGCTGCAATCTCCCATTGGTCTGTCGTGCCGTCAAACACAACCCCCAGTGATGACCAGCATGCCCGCACTTTTCAACCCCACACCCCAAATAGTGCGTTGAACCCGAAAAAGTAGTCGACCGGATTCTCTCGCAACTACATTCTCTATCATTCCGAGAACAACTCCCACGGGCCAAAATGCTCCGTGAGGTTGCACATGCACTACCACCGAAATGTCGAAGCAGAGTTTTGAAATGTCTGATGACGTCGAAATACATTCCTATTCGACATCAAGGTACAATTCTCCTTCGCTCGATCTGGGATAAAACTCTGATTTCGTGTCTTCGTGCTTGCTGGCGCAAGTACAGAGATTTTGATGTTGCGAGTCTCCTGGTCGAGCATGACAATGTGGGCTGGCTTTACAAGAACAGGATCATGCTGAAGTGCGACTGTGGAATATCTGGTCTGCTGGCCCGGCTTTACATCCGGTTATCGACTATCGACAAAGATGTGGACTTCCCCACGTTTTGTGGGCGCGGGAAATGGAGAGTATCCTATCCCGTGAGGAGATCGTCGCATGTCTGTGAAGTCCAAGAAGTCAGTTGTCCCCATGAAGTCAGTCGCCCCATC
>JANOKO010001033.1:0-3218 GCA_031419335.1 Planctomycetota bacterium | reverse complement strand
CTTCCGAGGTCTCGGAAGACCTCGGAAGTCTCGACGATCGACAGGTGACTACTTCTTCTCCGGCACTGCCGCCTCCTTGAGCGTGGTCAGGTACTCGACCACGTCGGTCAGTTCCTTGACGCTCATGACCTTTTGCAGGTCGGCGGGCATCAGGGAGACGCTTTGCTTCAACTTCTCCTCGATCTCGGCGGCTTTGAAGGTCTTGACTAGTCCGTTGACATCCTTGATCTGCGTTTCAGCGTCGGTGCTGCTGACGAGGAGGCCCGCGAAGACCTGGCCGTCAACGGTGGTCACAGCCCACTGCTCGAAGTTGTGGCTGATGCCGGCGCTGGGGAACAGGATCGATTCGAACATCGCCTGCTTCGACAACTTCTTGCCGACCTCGGAGATGTTTGGGCCGACTTCGCGACCGATGCCGTTGACGATGTGGCACTTGTTACAGGTGCCGGTCGTGTTGAACACGATTCGCCCGTTGGCCACATCGCCGTTTCGCTTGGCGAGTTCCGTCAGCGGCGGAATCGGCTCGGCGTCCTTGCCGGGTGGGAGCGGGTACAGTTTGGCGGCTTGCTCCTTGATGTCGGGCCACTGGGCACCGTGCAGAGTCGCGGCGACGACATCTTTGAGTTCAGGACTCAAACCATTCGAACCCGCCAGCTTGGCCAGTTCCTGCGCTCCGTAGCGGATGTTGCCCAGGCTCTTGGCAGCTGCGCGGCGGATGTCGATCGGGGCCTTGGCGTCCTTGACCGGAGCCATGAGCAGACCGACCGCTTTGCCATCGGCGGTCAGCCCGAGGACGGTCACCGTGGCCAAGGCCCGCGCGGGTTCATCCCCGATTGCCCGACCGAACAGGCCCCACTGCTCCTTGCGGAGGAGGGCTGTCGCGGCTTCCACCCCGAGTTGCTGCTCGGGGTTAGCGATGGCGATTTCGAGAAGGTCGGGGTATTTCTCGGTCTGGTTCATCGTCTCGATGAGCCGTACAAAGTTCGTGGTCCCCTTCTGGGCGGCGAGGACGCGCTCGACGGCGGCCTTGTACTCCGGATTGCCCGCGACATCGCCCTTCAAGCGGGTGATCGCTTCGCTGACAATCAAGTTCTTACGAGCGGCATCGCCCGGTTGTTCCGAGAAGGCCAAGTCGGCAATCGCCGTTTGGATTGACTCCCCACTCAAGAAGTCAAACGCCCGGAAGTAGCGCGGCAGTTGGGCCACGGTCGTCGCCGGGTCGCTGATGATCTTGGCGAGAGCGGCTGCCGATTGAGTGCCGCGTGACCGCCAGAGGATGTCACGTCCAACTGCCGAGTTCGGGTCGCCGCCCGCTTCCTTCCACGCATCAAGCATCGCATCCCACCGTCCATCGGCCGCGAGGCCGAGAGTCTCCAGATACCAGCGGTCCTGGCCGTCGTACTGTTTGGCGAGAACGGCCCACGCCTTGGCGAGGTCGGGCACCTTTTCGAGGCTCATTTCTCGGAGACCCACGAGCAGTTCACGTCGCACCGCCGGAGAGGGATCCTCCAGATTCACAGCTTCACCGATTTCATCCATGGTAAACGTGCCCGCCAGTTGACGGCCAAGGCGAACAGTTGTGCAACGAATGTCGGCGTCTGGGTCGCTCAGCCCGGCCTTGAGTATGGCGAGTTGCTTGTCGTGATTCAGCAACTTGCCGAGCAGCCAGAGTGCGCGGGCGCGGAACCGGGGGTTGGCGTCTTTGTAGAGTGCGGTCAGCGCCGCTTCGGCCTTGTCGCCCATCCCGTACAGGG
This sequence comes from Planctomycetota bacterium, assembly GCA_031419335.1. GTDB lineage: Bacteria > Planctomycetota > Planctomycetia > Planctomycetales > Planctomycetaceae > TH-plancto1. The sequence continues at coordinate 1,464 of JANOKO010001033.1, read as the reverse complement.
CCTGCCACGCGAGGTAGCGGGCCTCCATGTTCGGACTCTTCAGGGCCTCGACAGCTCCCTCGGCGGTCGCGAAGTCGTACTTCGGAATGGTGTACTTGGCTCCCGGTGTGGCCACGCGGAAGATGCGGCCCTTGTTGACATCGCCCATCGCGTGGCCACCCACGCCCGGGTCGTACCAGTCGCTGACAATCAGCGAACCATCCGGAGCGACACACACATCACTCGGACGGAACCAGTTGTCCCGCGCTCCGTGCAGGACGTTGACCATCTCGGCGGTGTAGCCCGCTCCGACGGCCTTCGATGGATAGGCCCGCACGACGTTCGGACCCGCGTCGCAGTGGATCGGCTGGCCTTGGAACACCTGGGGCAGCATGGTCCCTTCATACAGACAAATCCCGGTCGGTGCCCCGGCTCCGGTCTGGAGCAGGTTTGGCATCACGCCCGGATCGTTGAGGTGCCAGTGCCGCAGCGGGATCTCTTCCTCCCAGCCAGTGCGGTAGGCTTGCCACCCGGCCCCGGTCTTCTCGTCCTTGTACCCGTAGTTGCCGTACTCGACGACATAGTTGATCCGCACGCCCCGGTTGCCGTCGTCGTCGTTGTCTGATTGCCAGATGCCGCCGAACGAGTCGACGGTCACTTCCCAGTTGTTGCGGAAGTTCCAGGCCAGCGTCTCCAGGTTCGAGCCATCCAGGTCGCAGCGGAAGATCATCCCTTCCTGGTACGGCTTACGGGAGTCGTCGACGACGTTCCCCATCTTGTCGACGATTGGCTTCCCGTCCTTGTCGCGGATTTGCTTCCCGGAGTTGCCGAAGTTGAAGTACAACTTGCCGTCTGGCCCGAACACGAAGGCGTGGATGCCGTGGTCGTGCTGGGTGCCGGAGATGCCGCTGAACATGACCTGCTTGTCGTCGGCTTTGAGGTCTCCATCCTTGTCGACAAAGTTCCACACCTTGTCGCCGACCGAGACGATGACGCGATTGCCGAGGACACAGATGCCCTGCGCCGAGTCGACTTCGCGTCCTTGGTAGAAGACGGTCGTCTTGTCGCTGGCTCCGTCGCCGTTGGTGTCTTCGAGGACCAGGATGCGGTCCCCATCCTTGCGCTCGCCATTGTGACCGCGATAGTTCACGACTTCGCAGACCCACACACGGCCCAAGTGGTCGACATCGATGTCGCTGGGGCTGAGGAGGTTCGGCTCGCCAGCGAAGAGTTGGGCTTCAAGGCCCTCGCCCGCGTCGAGTTGCGACACGGCTTCGGCGAGTTCGCGACTGCCGCCACCTGCTGCTGCTGGACCACCCTTGGTGACCATTTCCAGGACGCTCTTGGGTGGCCGTTGGGTGAAGACATAAAACTGAACACTGGAACTGCCGCCCTGGTCGCTGCCGCCGTTGTCGATGCCGACGCGCGCCTTGAACTTCGTGAAGGGGTGGTCGGCGGGCAGGTCGAACTCGATCAGTGAGTTCG
>JANOKO010001032.1:0-3605 GCA_031419335.1 Planctomycetota bacterium | reverse complement strand
GCTCACCGGGACGGACGAGATCATTCACCTTCCTGCCATACAAGGTCGCCAGGGCGATGATCTCCACAGGCTTGACCGGGCGAGTCCCTTTTTCGATTGCAATCAGCGTCGGACGGCTGCATTCCAGATGCTTGGCTGCTTCCTCTTGCGTCACGCCGCGAGCCTTGCGCGCATCAGTCAAACGCTGACCGAGAACTTTCGGATCGAGTTGATCAGGGTTCATTCCATTGTCTCCTGAGTGAGGCCACTTGGTCTGGAATATCGATTCGCGTTGCCCATCGGCAACCATTGGCGCGTGCTGTGTCGATAAACCCGTACCATTCGGATCGATACCGTTGGTACAGTTCCGTATACGACGGGAGAGGGCCACCCAACTGAACCAGTCCCGTGTTTCTCAGATGCCTGGCGATCATTTGTGGGAGATGCCCCTCACCTAACTCGCTGAGGCTGTCGACTTGTCGCAAATAAGCAAACAGGTAGCGGAGTTTCTTGGGACCGAGTTGAGACGTACGAGAGTCGAGCAGATCATGCTGATAACGACTCCGATCTTCGTGAATACCAGCCGTGTTCAATGCCACTCTGCGAAAGATGCAAGCCGGGCAAACCCCGCACGACCTGCATTGCTCTCCCTTTTCCAGACGCACAGGAAAATGTGCGCACGAGACAGTCTGCAATGCGACTTTCTGGAGGGCTTCGTCAGTCAGATGCTTGACGACCTCGCCTTTCGTCGATTCAACGTATGGGAGAGTGACATGAATTCTTCGACCAAGCACTCGCTCCAGCAACTGAGACATCAGGTTTAGGAATTTTGGATGGGTCCCACGAGTGGCCTGTGATCCCTCCATTCCGGCAAGCAACGGTGCATTCACAGCACCGATACCGGACTCGTAGAGTTCCAATTCGTTAGCACCAGTGGTTCCTGCAATCACACCACCGACAGACACGAACAGAAACCCTCTGGCACGTTGGCTGAGTTCTTCATGTCCGACTAGTTGTTTTGGGGGAATCATCGACATCACAGGTACTACCGGATTCAGATTCACTCCGAAGTAATCTGAAAGCTGGCGAAGCTGAAGCGTGGCATTCCTTGCGATATCACTTCGATGGCGAACCACAATCGGTAAGTACGGTTTGCACACTCCTGACGAGAGTCGACAAGCCAATCCCGCAGCAGAGTCGAGTCCGCCGCTGTAGAGACTGGCCACGGGTGGTGAGTCGAAAAGATCACAGGCTGAGAATAGTCTTCGGGATCGACGCGGTTTCGCACAGCGGTCCGGTAGGAACTGAAAACTCCATTCATCGCCAGAGACAAATCCCACGCATTGCTCGACGAGATTATGAACAGAAGAGTCGTTCCAGAACTCTGGTTCCCGGACCTCGATGCTGCATGCAATCTGACGTGCCCAACTCGATGGCCCACTTCGTCGATCTCGCTTGACCAAGCGGTCGATGAAATAGACGGTCGCTGCAATACGCAGTAGATCTTCAGTTGCGGGCGTCATCTGCAGCAACAGGGATTCCGAGATACTTCGATAATCGAGACGAAAATCCCGACCTCCGACGAATTGACGTTCCTCAGATCGCTGGAGATCCTTGAATTGGACACTGAACTCTTCTCGCGGTCGATTCATTTGCGAAATCCTTGAATCAACGACTCACTGAGCATGACATCAGTCTTGTCACTCACTGAAACCAGCGATCTAGATCCCGGGGACATCCTCGGAATCCATGAAGGTTTGGCCGCGAAATTCATTGCCATCCGGTGAATATCCGAGCCAAGATCAACCCTGACTCCATCCAGCCTTCTTCGATGGTCACTCATGTTGCCGCCATCACCAATCTCCGCTGCGGTATACGGAATGTCGTAGAGACAACCCTCCAATGCCCGTCCGAGGAAATGCTCGATTTTTACATCTCGCCCCGTCCCTTCAAATGCCGCCTCAAGAATCGCATCTTTCACGTCGGCGGCACCTATCATTTGATTGCAAATCCCCTGAAGCACATCTGGCTTGTCGATAGCAGCCAACATGTCTGCGAACTGGGGAAGATCCTTTTGAATGCGTCGTATGGTCTTGTAGAACTGGTTCTTGACTCGTTCAGTCAATTCTTCCGAGTCACACTCATCCCGAAGTCCCTCGGCAACGGCCCGCCAGCGGCGGGCTTTCGTGGAGTCGAGGTATTCGTTTTCCGCCATGACTCTTCTCCAAAGATGCCACTCACTCGACTGACATCACATGCGATCATTATCGGCCATCTGTTTACATTGTCAACCAACACGGACTATAAAATTGATATTTTGTCAATTTTCGTGAAAGTGGTCATCCCAGCGCAACCCCGCCGTCTCCGTGTGCCCCAATACACACGGAGAGCCCCATGCCCCGCCTTTACAAGTACACCGGCGAAAAACTCCTCGCCCTCGCTCGCGAGCTGGCCAACACCTACGGCGAGTCCCTGACCCTCACCGCCTTTCGCCGCGAGACCGGTCTCTCGCCGGGTGCCGCTGGCGGTCGCTTTGGGCTGCCAGTGTTTGGTGGACGTTTCACCCCATATCGCACTGGCGAGTCAAAGCCCTCGCCAGTGGCACCCGATGCCGCTCGCTGGATCGCTCTACGGCTTCACATCCAGCTTGATGTGCAGATCACGAATCTGCCGCGCGTCGACTTCGGCGGGGGCGCCGGTCATTGGGTCGGCGGCTTTTTGGGTCTTGGGGAAGGCGATCACGTCGCGGATGTTGTCGCCGCCGGTGAACATCATGACCCAGCGGTCGAGGCCCAGGGCGATGCCGCCGTGGGGGGGGGCGCCGTAGCGGAGGGCGTCGAGGAAGAAGCCGAAGCGTTGTTCGGCCTCTTCTTCTTTGATGTTCATCAGGTCGAAGACCCGCTGCTGGATCTTCGGATCGTGGATGCGGACGCTGCCGCTGGCGGCTTCGTAGCCGTTGCAGATGAGGTCGTACGACGAAGCCCTGACGCGGCCGGGGTCGGTGGCGAGGTACTGCTCGTCGTCGGGGTGGATCGAGCAGAACGGGTGGTGCTCGGCGTCCCAGCGTTGCTCGTCGTCGTTCCAGCCGAACAGCGGGAAGTCGAGGACCCAGAAGACCTCCATCGTGTTCGGATCGAATAGTTTTTGTTCGCGAGCGATGCGATTACGAACGGCGGAGAGCGCCGCGCTGGAGACCTTGAACGTGTCGGCCACATACAACAACAGGTCCCCCTCTTCGCCGCCCATCTTGGCGATGATGGCCTGCTGCTGGTCGTCGTTGAAGAACTTGGCGATCGACGAATCGAGCTTGCCGCCGGTGACCTTGAAGTAGGCCAGCCCCTTGGCCCCGTACTCGGCGACGAGGGCCTTCATCTCGACATCGAGGATGCGGCGGCTGTACTTGTCGGCCCCGCCCTTGACGTTGATGCCGCGTACGCGGTTACCAGCTTCAATCGTCGATTTGAAAACACCGAACTCACAGACCTTGGCGATGTCGCCGATGTCGACGAGTTGCATGCCGAACCGCATGTCGGGTTTGTCGCTGCCGTAGTTTTCAAGACAGTAAGCATGGGTGAACCGCCGCAGCGGAAGTGGGAACTGCTCATTGCGAATGGCCAGGATCATCT
>JANOKO010001031.1:0-2474 GCA_031419335.1 Planctomycetota bacterium | reverse complement strand
GTGATCAGCGGGATGGGAACTACACGCAGGCTTCATTACGTCTGAGCGGCGCGGGGTGCGTGGTCTTGGGTTACGTTTCGACCCGCTACGCCCAACAGCCTCTGGACCAAGTGAAAGCAGATATCCGGAAGTGGAGTACCTTTTACCGGTCGATCCATGGGATATTCCTCGACGAGCAGGCGTACGATGCCGACGAAACCCACTTGAAGTATTACGAAGAGGCCACACGATTTGCTCACGCCCAAGGCTACTGGCCCGTCTTTGCCAACCCCGGCACCAACCAGATCGAGCCGTACTTTCAGCGTGCGACAGCCGATGTGATCGTCGTGCATGAGAACGAATCCTACCCCGCAGAGCCGTCACTTCGTGGTGACTACTTCGGCGGACATGCCGACTACCCGCCCAACCGCCGGGCCAGTCTCGTCCACTCGATGCATGCCCTGGATGAGAAACAAATACAGGTCATGGCCCGGTACACTCGCTGGATCTATGTCACCGAGGACATGTACAAGGCCAACACTCCCGGTGCCGACAATCCTTGGGACTCGCTGAGTGGCCATACGGAGAAGCTATTGGAACTGCTCGATCAATCAACCGACCGACACTGACGTGCTTGTCCCCCGACTTTCAGACAGTCGCCGAGTTCAAAAACTGGCATCCCGCATACATCGTCGATGCACATTGGATGCACTCCAGAATCTGAGCATCCGTTAACCCGAGTGCGCGAGCTTTCTCGACGTGCCCGCTCGTGCAGGGCTGACAGGCATTCAGATCGCTGATCGCTGTGTTTATCAACTCCACTAATGTCTGATCGAGTGACACCGCGTGAAACGTGTGGGCTCGCAGCCCGACCCCCATCCCCTCGAAGAGCCCGCTGCCGCTCATGCTGCGGAACTTAAAAAACGTGTTGTAGCAGTAGTTCGTGGCCGCCACGGCCATCGCCTCAGCGATCTGGATCGGGGTCCAGCCCAATTCCACCGCCCGATTCTGGAACCACGCAATCCATGCCGGACACCTGGCATGACAACTCGTCACGAGCCCAATCATCACCCGCGTCTTGTCATCGAGCGCCCCGGAGGAGTACACGAACTTCTTGAAGTTCATGTAAAAATCCTTGAGAAATGGCTCGACATTGCCATAGACCAGAAACATCTCAGGCAGATCCCCGCCGAACATCTCCTGTATCCGACCATAGGTCTGCGCGACCGCCTCGGGGGCTGCGGCTGGCGAGATCGGATGGAGAAATGACATGGCGAATGCCCGAATGAATCATGAAGCCACCCCGGCGGAGAAGCTGCGAAGCCTGACCTAGTTGATCGTGGCCTGCCCCGGCTTCCAATTGCACGGGCACAGCTTGTCAGTTTGGAGGGCGTCCAACACTCGAAGAACCTCGTCCACGTTGCGCCCGACCCCCAAGTCATGCACGGCCAGCCAGCGGACGATGCCGTTCGGGTCGATCAGGAACACGCCACGGTAGGCGATCCCCGCGTCTTCCTTGAGTACTCCGTAGGCTCGGCACAACTCGTGAGTGGTATCAGCGAGCATCAAGTGCTTAAGCCCGGCCAAGTCCTTGTGGGAATCGCACCATCCCTTGTGGGAGAAGACGCTGTCAGTCGAGGCGGTCAGGACGACGCAGTGGCGGTCCTGGAAGTCCCCGAGAACCTGATTGAACGAGACGATTTCGGTGGGGCAAACAAAGGTGAAGTCGAGTGGGTAGAAGTATAGACAGACCCATTTCCCCTTGAGATCGGACAGGCTCACTGTCGTAAACTGTCCGTCCGTCCCGTCCTTCGTGCGGTCGTAGGCTTGGACGGAGAAAGTGGGGGCCTGTCTGCCAACGTGTGCGCTCATGGAAACCCTTCGTCAGTGAATTCTCGCATCGAGCATCGAAGCGAGGAGGTGAACTCTTCGTGGGCCAGAAGTATAGCCCGATCGATTTGAGCTTCAAGGAGTGCTGACTGACGGCCTCAACATTTGTCTGGCCAGATTCTATGGCACGTCTCTCGCGACCCATGGGGCCAGCCATTCTCCCAGCCAGGGCTGAAGGACCTGGTCTCAGGTCACAACAAGAACAGAGGATGTCCAGGGCCTCCAGGGTTGGCTGGGAGAGCGGATGGTTTTTCAGGCTGGAAGAGTCGGAAATGCAGGTGCTGCTTACCTTGGAAGCCCTGTCCCGAAGGGGTTGCACAGTTGAGGTACTGGTCCATCCTCGGTAGGCCGAACGCGCAATCACCACGCGCATGAATCGTCATGCCGGGTTGCGCCGCGCGCAGCTGGCACGACGCGGAGCAGACCGTGGCTGATCGCAAAGAGCCGATAACTCTCTACTGGCACCGATACGTACGCTGTTCCCCATCGGCCCCGATCTGCACGGTGAACGACTCTCCGCCTGGCAGGACGCTCGCCTTGATCCATTGGCCCGAGCAGTTCACCGTCGGCTCGGTGTTGGCGATGAACTCCTTCGGAGCCTGCTC
>JANOKO010001030.1:0-2142 GCA_031419335.1 Planctomycetota bacterium | reverse complement strand
TTTCTTTTTACCGTGGGCCGCCATCGTTTTTGTGTTCTTGGTTGGTAATTTTTTTTTTTTTTCCGCTTGTGGGCTATTTAACCCAATTCGCCGAGACGACGCGACAACGCGGGAGGAGGCCTCGCATGAGTTCCAGCTCTGCCGAAGGGGCATCCCACATTCGAGGGTCTCTTCGCACGGCGTGTGTCGCCCCAGCGATTTCGGAGAAATCGCCGACACTCCAGACGCACACCACCGCCGGACTCGGGTTTGTGCAGTGCCGCGTGAGTTTGTGCCGCGATTCGGGCTGCTGGTAGGGAGCGTTCCAGCGGGTCGGAATTGACCCGCACACCACTGCGTCCCAGGAACAGTCCGAATGAAGGTTTCGATTATTGGCGGCGGAGGACTTGTGGGTTCCAGTGCGGGATTCGCACTTCAAACGGGCGGCATCGTTCGCGACATTTGTCTGGTCGACGTGAACCCGGAACTGGCCGAGGGGCAGGCCCTCGATCTGCTGCACGGAGCTGCCCTGCTCCACGACCAGCGGATCACTTCGGGTGGGACCGAAAAATGTTCCGACGCCGATGTCATCTGCATCACCGCCGGTCTCCGCCGCAAGCCGGACGAGAGCCGCCTCGATCTGATCAACCGCAACGTGACCCTCTTCCGGTCGATCCTCACAGATCTCAAGAAGTTCGGCATCCGCAAGGACGCGATCATCTTCGTCGTGTCGAATCCGGTCGACGTGCTGACTTACCTCGCCGCTCAGGAACTCGGCCTCCCCGCGCAGCAGGTGATCGGCCTGGGGACCGTCCTCGACACGACCCGACTGCGGAGCCTTCTCGCCCAGCAGTTTGGCGCGCCGCCGACACAGGTCGCGGTGACGATCCTCGGCGAGCACGGCGACAGCATGGTCCCGATCTGGTCCGCAGCTCAGATCGCCGGAGTGCCGATCGAGAAGTGGCCGGGCGTCACGACCGCGCTGCTGGCGGAAGTCGAGAAGCGGACGCGCGGGTCGGGAGCCGAGGTCATCAAGAAAAAGGGCGGCGCTGGCTTCGCGGTCGGCGTGTCGATCGCCGACGTGATCCACGACATCGCTCTCGATCGACATCGCATCCAACCGGTCTCGACTGTGCAAAACGGAGCCTACGGCCTGCACGATGTGGCGATCTCGGTCCCCACCATTGTGGGCCGCACAGGGGCCATTCAGCACCTCGAGATCGAGATGTGGCCCAAGGAGAAGGCGGGCCTGCTCAAGTCGGCAGGTGTGCTTCGCGAGACAATTGACAAGGTTCTGGGTCAGTAACCATGTTCGTCAGCGTGGCGAAGGGATGACTCAATCGTCATGTGTACAGATGCTCTGTGAGGCTGGGCCTCGCAGCAGATGACATTCTCGAATTCCGTACAAATCCCTGATGGGGTTCGGGGAAGCCAAACACTCTTGACGATCTGGGGGCGCAATCCCTAGTCTCCCGCGCGACACTTCAATGAGCGGATTCCCAAAGCCTTGGGGTTGCAACCCCAGGACTCTCCCGACTCGACTACGTAACACAAACTGACGGTTGGATTCATGGCTGAACTTGTTGCTCCTCATGGTGGTTTGCCCGAGCCGGTGTGCTGCACGGTGGCCGCTGGCGAATCGGCGGCGTTCGTGGCCGAGGCGGCGGGCCTCGTCAAGGTGCCGGTCTCGCAGGCGGACCTCTCCAGCGTCTATCGGTTCGCGGATGGCACGCTCAGCCCGCTCAAGGGACCGATGACCTCGGCGGTTTACAACCGCGTCCTCAATGAGTCGGTCATCGAGAACAACGGCCAGCTCTACGCCTGGACGATTCCGATCGCCCTGCCAGTGACTGCTGCTCAGGCCAAGGAACTGAAGGCGGGCCAGAAGGTCGCCCTTACGAACCCAGCTGGCGAGATCGTCGCGACCCTGGATGTCGAAGATGTCTACGCCTGGCCGAAGCTCAAGTACCTCCAGAGCGTCTACCTGACCGACCGCATCGACCACGCCGGGGCCAACATGGTCCTGGATGGCGAGAAGGCCAACTCCCACCTCATCGGCGGAACCATCCGTGCCCTGCCTCAGCCGAAGAACGCCAAGTTCGGCAAGTACGTGCTGACGCCGCGTGAAGTGCGCAAGCTGCTCGCTGAGAAGGGCTGCAATGC
>JANOKO010001029.1:0-2648 GCA_031419335.1 Planctomycetota bacterium | reverse complement strand
ATTCCGAGTACGATGCTCAAGGTGACAATTTGATTCCGAGTCAAAATCATGGCCGATATCCGACGTTCTGGATGGATGTTCCAACCGTAGGGCAGACACTCATGTCTGCCTCTTCCTCAATTCACTCTGGATCACAGGTTCAGGCTGTGTCCCGAAAGCACAGTCGCCTTTGGCTCCGCAAAAGAACGTTCCTTCGCCAAGCGAAAGACGACAAACCGGGGACTCAGAAATCACTGATCATATCCCCGCCTGCGCGTGTCCCCAGCGCGTGCCAGACGCTCAAATGAATACTGTCGGAGACAAACCGCACCGAGCCATCGGCAAGCGCGATGTGAACCCCGCCGGGATGCAAGCTGGACGCTGAGTCGACAGCTTGGCTAGCAGGTTCTTGATTCCCGGCAACGATGACTCCCCACAAACAACTGTTCCCGTTGGGGGGCATGAAATGATCATACCCCACATGTCCGAGGTTCCAAGCCACAGGCGGCAACGGTCGGCGCTGGCATTCCTCCAAAAACTGCTCGTCGCTGGTCGGAGTGATCGCCATCTGACGATGCATGCGTTTCCATATCTGCGGATTGGACAGGGGAAGTATCGCTTGCTCTGAAGGAGGGAAGACCAGACGCTCTCCAAAAGCCGACGTTTGACTCAAGCCATCGGTAATATTGGAGACACTCTTTCCAGACGCCCCCATCAAATATCCGTCCAAACTCAAACCAGGTTTCGTGCCATCGCAGATGAGATATGAGCGTTGACCAGCTAGTTCGTGGTGGTCTGAAAGTGAATCCGATGGACAAGAATGAAGACTGGTAGAATGCACACTGTCATGTTGTTCGAGGTAAGGGGCGATCTCGCTTGTCCACTGTTGACCCGGGACCAGTTTCCAGGTGGCCTCGTAGTTGCTGGCTGCCAAGATGATCTGCTTCAGTTGGGAGCGGCACTGGGTCTTGCGGGCTGCTTCGCGTGCTGATTGCACGGCTGGAAGTGCCAAGCTGACCAGGACGCCAATAATAGCGATGGAAACCAGGAGCTCCACGATCGTGAAACCCCGTCGGAAAGATGCCGAACGAGTCATGCCAATTGAGTTCATTCGACACCTCCCGGGTGGGATCAATAATCCGTAGAAAATTCCGTAAAATCACACCCGCCTACTGTGTTGAGCCGCCTGAACCTGCTGTATCACCCGGAGCAGATTCGACATAGGCATAAAGATTCCAAAATCCAGGCTTGATCGAAAGAAAGTAAGGAGTGTCACCTACCCATGTTGTCGATTGATTTGACGCAGTGATATACCGACGCCTCGGGGTAAACCCTCCTCCCATTCCATAATGACTCCAAGTCTCAACGACCGTGATTGCTGGAAACGCATTATTGAAGCCTTGAAGTCCACCGTACGATTGCTCGGCAGTGGGAACCGCTATCGGACCGCTCACCGGGTGGATGATCGTGATCCCAGCGGTTGAGATTCCAGCGATCACAGCAAACGTGGCGGCCAAGGCAGCCAGCCTAGTTAGGCGCAGCGAGAAGCGAGAAGCGAGAAGCGAGCATCTTTCTCTCCACAACTTGGTACTACCGAATTGCTCAGAGCACCAGCCCCAAGCACAGTAAGGTAAGATTGTTGACTTGCCTTTACGACAATTGCAATAGAGAAACTGTCGACAATTTGTGAAACATAAAAGATTGTGGGGTTGCCCTCCCACCTCAAAGACCTAGTGCCTTGTCAACGCTAGGATTTGGGGTTGAGCCAGGCCCGAGCGGGAGGGCGAAGCTCCTGCTGAGCCGGGAGCCAGGGCACACGTCGATTCGCAGTAACGGCTCGGCATTAGCCTCGCCCTCACGAGGGAGCCGAACCCCTAAATCAAGCCCTGACGGACCACTGGCAATTCTGAAGCGTCACGCGATGACACGAAGGGTGCCCGTGCATGGCGAACATCACCCCAGCCTTGAATTTCTCCCAGTTCGGGCACACACTCCCGAGGAACCAGTCCCTGACCTCGCCAGCAGCAGACAGCAACATGCCGCACACATATTCCCGTCGTCAATTCATTCAATCGGCAGCTGCGATCGGGATCGGCCTGCCCACGATCCTGCCTTCCGGCATTCTGTTCGGTCAGTCACCGAATGAGAAGTTGTCGTTCGCGTGTATCGGCATGGGAGGCCAGATGCGGGGCTACCTGATCCCGGAACTTACTAAACTCGATCAGCAGATCGTGGCCATTTGCGATGTCGACCAGCGGCAGCGGGAGAGTGCCCTCAAGATCAGCGGGCTGAGCGAGGCCCGGACGTACCACGATTATCGTGAGTTACTGGAGAAGGAGAAGGGCGTCGACGCGGTCATCATCGCCACCCCGGACCATTGGCATGTTCCGATTTGCCAAGCGGCGCTGCAAGCGGGGAAGCATGTCTATTGCGAGAAGCCGCTGGCTCATTCGGTGGCCGAGTGTCGGGCCTTGGAGAAGCTGGCGCTCGACCACCCCAAGCAGGCGACGCAGACCGGCAATCAAGGCTGCTCGACCGAGGGCTTCCGTCGCAGCTTCGAGGTGATTCGGTCCGGCCTGCTGGGTTCCATCACCGAGGTCCACGTCTGGCATCCCGCTCACAGTTGGCCTAACGGCGTGAATCGTCCGGGCGAGGCCGACGCGATCCCG
>JANOKO010001028.1:0-2562 GCA_031419335.1 Planctomycetota bacterium | reverse complement strand
GAGAACACGAACAACGACACAGCTGACCCACTCACGGTGAGCAGTGTCCGCGTGCGATGTCGCCACAATGTCTTGAGCAGGTAAGGCAGGAATCGAAACATCACTGGACCTCCAAGGCCGCTGGAACTGGTACATGGTCTGCAAGTTCAACCAGCCGTCCCTGTTCCAGCCGCAGCCGCCGACCGGCGATCGCCGCGGCTTCGGGATCGTGGGTCACCATGAGGAACGTCGTGCCGAGTTCTCGATTGAGACGTTGCAGGAGATCGAGAATCTGGCCCGATGTGGTCTCATCGAGGTCGCCGGTCGGTTCATCGGCCACGACGACCGTGGGATCAGCTACGATCGCGCGGGCAATGCCCACACGCTGTTCCTGGCCCCCGGAGAGTTGTCGAGGATAGTGGTTCGCCCGATCGAGCAAATCCACGGCTCCCAACGCAATCTCGACTCGTTTGCGTCGCTCGGCTCGGTTGAGTGGAAGCAACAGCAGCGGGAGTTCGATGTTCTCATACGCGGTCAGTACCGGGACCAGGTTGTGAGTCTGAAACACATAGCCGATGTTGGCCGCGCGCCAGTTGGCCAGTCTGCTGCGAGACAAGCGGGTGATGTCAGTCCCGTTGACCACGATGGTTCCGGAGGTGGGTCGGTCGATGCTGGCGATCAGATTCAGCAGCGTCGACTTCCCCGTCCCGCTGGCCCCCATCAGCGACACGAACTCGCCGCGTTCGATGAACAGATTCGCATCCCGGAGCGGAGTGATCGTTTCCGACCCTTTCATGAACTGCTTGGTCACGTCGCGGACTTCGATGACGGACATGTTAGTTCTCCAGATGCGGGTTGTGAGAGGCAGATGTCGCGGGAATGGACTGACCATCAGACACGCCTGTACCCAGTTGGGTGTCCTCACCTTGGACTTCGATGCGGTCTCCGTCACTCAAGCTCTCACGGCCACCCGAGATGATGCGGCTGGCGGCTGTGAGACCTCCCGTGATTTCGAGCAGGGTGGGGGTCTGCATGTCCCCCATCTCGACTGGCTGCCTTCTCGCCACTCGCTGGACCAGGTCCGCGACCCACACGAAATTGCCATCAGCGCCGATGTCAACGACTGATCGCGGGAGGAACAAACGGTATTGCTCAGTGGGTTCTCGACTCTTGGCTGCCGACTCCGGAGTCGGCTGCTCCATCGCCAGAAACGTCACGTCCACGAGCATTTCGGGCTTGAGTACTGACGGCGGTGTATCGAGCGAAACCTTCACAGCCAGCGTGTTTTTCTGCACGTTCGCAAAGCTGGTCAGGAACAGAACACGCCCAGCAATCGCCTCGGGGAAGGCCGGGCTCTTGACCTGTACGGGCTGATCTCGACCCACACGAGGTAAGTCCTCGAATCGCACATCGACCCGCACCTGCATCTGATCGGGTTGATACATCGTGACCACGGTATTGCTATCTCGGGCCTCCATCTGGGAAGGACCGGTCATCAATTGAGAGCCGGGGTTTGCAATCAGATTCAGCACACGACCGCTGACGGGCGCACGAATCGTCATCCGATCCAGTCGCAGTTGGGCTTCCTCGACACGTGACTGGGCTTCGCGCCACTGGGCTTCAAAGGAGGACAGATGCGCGATCGCCGCAGATACGGCACGGGTTTCATCAGTCTTGAGTTCCAGCCGTCTGGCTGTGGCAGCTCGCTTACGGATGAGTGCCGCCCGTTGCAGTTCGAGCGCCGGTCGCCGCTTGGTCAGTTCGTCGACTTCAGATTGGGCTGTGTCAAACTCACTCTGAGCGCGGACCACGAGGATGGCCTGAATCGATTGCTTGTTTTCCGACTTCGCTTGCCAGTCGGCATCCGCCAGTCGAAACCGAGCTTCTGCTCGCTTCAACAGATTGGGCAGGTTGGTTAACTCCGTTTCAAGCGTTGCCAACTCGACTTCCGCTTCTGCCAGTGGGAGTTCTAACTGAGTGGGGAATTCCAAGTGGGTGCGAGCAGCTTTCAACACGGCCTGCGCCTCTTCCGTCTCCGCTTTCCGCATCCCCTCCGAGGCGATCGCCTGTTGCAGGGAGAGTTCTGCATCGCGAGCCACCAGCCGAGCGATCGGCTCTCCCTGTTCGACGGATTGGTCCTCGACGACCAACAGTTGATCCACCACGCCGGTCGCGAGTGCAGCTACGCGAATGGGAGTGGGGCGGGGCTCGATCCAGCCCGCCGCTTTGAACAGCGGAGTGCCAGCAGTTTGCATCTCAGAGAGGCTGATATGGACCGGTACGACCGTCACCAACTTACGAGGCAACCAGAGATCCCGCGCTGACCAGATCGTCAGAGAGACAAACCCCAGGATGAGCGCCCCTGGGATGAGGTATCGTGAGACAATGTGTCGTCGCGGCGCGAGTGAGCGACCGCCCACAACGTCGCGACGCACAGCCAGGTCTTTCAGATTCACGGGAGCAGACATGATGTCGATCCTCGATTCTACGACTTGCCGGGTGTTTCAAGACATGGGGCGAGCCCGGCGGCGGGCAACCCCCCCCCGGGGGGGACACCCCCACAAACAGGGGGGGGAGCCCACC
>JANOKO010001027.1:0-4139 GCA_031419335.1 Planctomycetota bacterium | reverse complement strand
GCTCGCTTTGGAGCGCAGGCCCACCATGTGCGAATCGCCCCTGCGGAATGGTGGGCCTGCGCCCCGAGCGGCTGGTCCCACCCTACGTGTGATTCACAGAACATCATCGGCCTCCAGCGTTTTCAGTTCCTCTTTGAGGCGGGCAAGGACGCGGCTGCGGGCGATGTAGACGGCCCCGGTGGTCAGTCCGAGTTGCTGAGCCACATCGGTCACGGGGAGTTCCTCGACACTCGTCTTCCAGAAAGCCTCCCATGTCGCTAGCTGGACCAACTCCTTCACTTTCGCGGCAGCCCAGCGGAAGAGTTCGCGTCGATGAGCGAGCAGGGCGTCCTCGACGAGCCGCTCGGGTTGGGCGACTTCCAAGAGCCCGCTGCCACCAGTCCGCGTCGCCTGCCGCTGCCGTTTACTGAGGAGATCAATCAGCTTGTTACGAGCAATGCGAAAGAGCCACGTGCGAAACTTGGCCCGCGTGGCGTCCTGCTGCCAGTGCCCAACCGCTTGGACGACCGAGAGCAACACGTCCTGAACCAGCTCGCGAGCATCGGCGTCCTGCAACCCTTGCCGCCGGACGAATCGATGCAGAAACGGCTCGTAGATGCCGACGAACTCGCGCCACGCCTGAGCATCCGCCTTGGTCGGCAGACGCAGGATCAAGCTGGCTCGAGTGTCCGGGACGCGCGGCATCGTTCCTCCGTTCGGTAGGTATACACGACCGAGCGGACGGAATCTTTCAAGTGGTTGGGAGTCACGCTTTGGACTTTCCCGCGAATTGTGGGGAAGTCCCTGGCTAACGATACGGACGATCCTCAAGTATCTACATTCGTTCGTGAACTCAGGGACTTCTGTCAGTCACCACGTCATGTGTTGCATTTCATTTCGCGGCATGTGCCTCCGCTGGAGGACAGATTCTTAGAACATCCCAAGCAGGAAGTGGGAGTTCAACGCCAGGGCCACTACGGGTTGACGGAACACTCGCGTGTTGTTGTCATAAGGACGACAGAAATGATCGATGTGATGGCACACAGAGCTGCCTACCGCTGGTCACCAAGGACAAATATCCCTTGATAACCGGCGTTTTCACAGTTTGCAATTCTTGGCATGACCGTTGCATATCCTTCAACCATCGGACACCAAGCGATGGTCGTCCACCTGTTTCAGGGTATCCACGCAAAGGAACCACCATGTCACGCTTCATGCTCACCACGGTTGCGATCGTTGGTCTCTTGTCCCTCAGTGCGGGATCAGTGTTCGCGCAGCACTGCCGCAGCGGAGGTTATGGGGGGGGGTACTACTCCGGTGGTCACTTCGACGGCAACTCGTTTGGAGTCCAGATCTACTCCACTCCCAGTTACAACTATGCTCCCCAGTACGTCTCGTCTGGTTACCAGAGCTACCAGCCCAGCTACCAAAGCTACACGCCGAACTACGGCTACTCGGGCCAGTCGTACTTTCACAATACCAGCCACTACGACTACCACGCACCCTCGATCCAGCGGCACGGGAACCACTTCGATGTCGTCCCCGGCCACAACGACTACCACCGGTCGGGCCATTCCCATCGCCGGTGATCGGTTGTGAAACGGAGTCCGAGTTCCAGCCAGAGGCCCTCAACGGGCTCTGGCTTTTTTTTGACACTCCACGCCGAAGCCGATAGGTTTTTTCGAGGCACTTGGGCCCACGGGTGGCCCAAAGTCGCCGGACTCTCCGAGTCCGGTGGTTTTTTCGATTCTGGCATTTTTCCGGATGAGGTATGGTTCAAGCCCAGTGTTGATCGTCGATCCTACGCGGTCCTGGGAGGTCGTTTTTCGCCAAGTCGCATTGCAATTCGGAAACTGCGAAAAAGGCACACGCTCTCCGAGTCCGGCGTTCTTTTGATGACGGTCTGTTGTCATTAGCAAATTCCAAGATTGCATGTGCGCCGGCATGTAGAATGGCCCCCAGGTCTTTTCCTCCTGGACCTAATGCCCGGTCCACACGAAATTTGGGAGTTCGCCTCGTGCGGAAGGGAGAGGCTACCGCCCAGCCGCAGTCACCAGACAGCGCGTCTCCTGGCTCGCGGCTCAGCAGGAGCTTCGCCCTCCCGAACGTCCATACCCCAACACATATCTTAGCCTGGACAGAGTACTATCCCACGGTTCACGACAGGCTGGAAGCCTATCCCACGTTAACGAAACCTCACCGAAAGCCCCACGCCGCAAAAGAAGTCGGCTGCGGCTTCGTTCAGGCCGGTGCCCGCCCGAATATCCCACTGCATGTCATCGTTAGGCTGCCAGGTGAAGCCACCGTTCAGGTAGTGTTCGGAATCGACCGCTGAGGTTTGTTCGGGCAGGATCGCGAACCACTCGGTGTAGAGTCCCACGTTTTCGGCGAGAGCAAAGGCCACGGTCCAGGACTGAGCCCACTCCACGTACGAGTCATCCCCATCAACCGCCAGATTGACTTGCGTGCTGCCCGCCGTCGAGAAGGACTCGGTCACGTCCCAGCCGTAGAGTAGATTGCAGCCGGGCAGGGTTCGGCCCGTGGTGAAGTCCGACGAGCCGGTAGGAACTGTCATTTGCGGGACCAGCGCCACCTCCGGGAGCCAGTCGGATTGGGCCGTGAGTCCCAGCTTGACGCCGAGGTACAGGTCTTCCACCCCCGATTCGCTGTCGCCGTCGACGACCTCCGTTGCCGGGGCCAATGCGGCCCGTAGCTCCAACCAATCGGCGTAGACGCCGACTCGCAACAGTGGCTCTCCCCAGGAGTGGCCGTGCAGGTTGTCGTCTGCGTTTCTGGTGTATGTATAACCGGCCTCGATCTGGGCGACTCCGGCTCCGACGGTCGTACTCGACTCCGTGAAGTCGGGGCGATCGGTGGCGATCGGCTCGGGTTCCGCGTTCGGGTCGCTCGGCACAGCCTCGCCCCAGGCTCCGAACAGTGGGCCGCTACGAAACTCGTCGTCCTCGATCGGTGCGAAGAGGTCAGCGGCGTTGTCGCTCCACACCTCTCGCCGCCGCGGGCGAGACTGGGCGAATGCCTCCACGGCCAGCAGCGAGAAGCCGACGATCAGAACCCAGGTCGATGGAAGGCGGAACATGAGGGGCGACCACTGGACGACCTCCAAATCACAGCACCGGCAGAAATTGCCGATCGATAGTGACACACAGGTCTATCGAGAGTATTCGGACGAAGCGAGCGTTCCACTCGTCTCAATCCGACCGTCCACTCTCATTTTGTAGCATTGGCTACACTTGGTATCTCCTACTCTCCACTCAATGAATCGGCACGGTGACGGTCTCGACGACCTCTTCCTCGATGGAGGGGAGGAGGATCCGGAATCGCAGCGTGACCTGTTTCGTCTCTTGCGGAATCAACAGTCCGCCCTGGGCGTAGTGTGCAGGCTCTGCAGGACTCGTCGGCTCATAAGTCGTGGCGACTTCCTCAGCCAGCACGGTCGAGCCATCGCCGCTCAGCAGGGAGTTGTAGACCTTGGCTTCGGCAACAGGTTTACCGTCCCGAGTGATGCTGACTGCGGGTTCGCATTTCGTCCCGGCGTTCAGTTCCGTGCCGTGATGGCCGAGTTGGATTTGGTAGCCGTGAGCTGTAACTGTCTTCTGCCAGACCAAGGCATCCGCGCCCCCGGCATGGTCATGCCCAGCATGGTCGCCCGCCGGAATCGCTCCGGAGTAGGGGATGTCTCCGATGATGATATTGAGTTTGGCCGCCGAGGCTGCCTCGTCGAGGTGTTCGACCAGTTCCTTGTGGGTCAGGCTAAACCGCGAGGTCTGACCTGCGGGATTGCCCTCTTCGGGTTGGGCGGCGAGTTTGTACTGTTCGGCAGTGTCGCCGTGCTTGAGGTTGATGACTGCTTCTGTGGCGGTGGTGGTGACGGCCTTCTTCGCGGAGCTGTCGAGCAGATAGACCGTGACGGTGCCGGTGGCGTCGTCGTGAACGACTTCCGCGTGGTACTCCTCGTTGCCGAGTTCGACGATGACGCCGTGGTGCGGGCCTTCGTGGCCGTGGTCATCATGCGCGTGGTCATCGTGCGCAGTGGCCGGAGTGGTGGAAACGGGAGGTGTCGCATCGGGCTGGCAGCCGGTGGCAAACACGCCCCAGACTGTGAGCAGAGCAAACAGTGATGTGCGAGGCATTCGTGAGTC
>JANOKO010001026.1:0-10817 GCA_031419335.1 Planctomycetota bacterium | reverse complement strand
ACCCAGACGCTCAAAGCAGCGTCTGGGCCACCCCGCCAAAGCACTCGCCAGTGCCACCCAACGCGTGCCAGTCGACTTGCGATGGGATTCGGCATAGAATCCACACATCGGTAATGCACACCTCACGGTATCCGACACAGCGGAGGAACGACCATGAACGAACCGACGTTGGAATCGCTGGCTCAGCGCATCGACGCACTCGAACGGGAATTGAGAACTCAACGCTCCACCGAGTCGCACAAGGACTGGCGTCGCGTGGTGGGAATCGCGGGTGACAGCGATTGGATGCGCCAGATTGATGATGAAGGACGAAAAATCCGCGAAGCGGAACGCGAGACAGCGCGCCGGGAGCCCGCGGCATGATCCTGTTGGATACCGATCATGCCACGTTGCTGAAGAACCCTGCGGGGACTCTCCGCGACCGACTCCGAGAGAGACTGGACCGTCTGCCCCACGAAGAAACGGTCGCCGTCACGATCGTCACCGTGGAAGAGCAAATGCGCGGTTGGCTGGCCTGCTTGGCGAAGGAGCGAACGACACAACGCCAAGTGGCTGCCTATCGCGAATTGGCGAGGCTCTTCGAGTTCTATTCCCAATTCTCAATCATTCCCTTCGACGATCGTGCGGCAATCCAATTCGATGCACTTCGGCCCGCGAAGATTCGCATCGGAACCATGGACCTCAAGATTGCCTCGATCGCCATGGTCAACCAGTGCGTACTCCTCTCCGCCAACCTCCGCGACTTTGAACAAGTCCCCGGTTTACGCGTGGAGAACTGGTTGGAATGAACCACACTCTGCACCGGGTGTGATTCTGGCGTCGAGAGTCGTATCCGAGCGAACCTCTGGTACCGCTGACACACCGGTCGCCGAAGCGGGAACCGGTGCCACCAGACTCCGGGGGCTGACGGCGCCCGGTTCGCCTCGGGGAGTGACATCCAAAACCGACCCCGGCAGGGGTCGCAGCCCTTAGCCGGTGGTTGAGCGCAGCGACACCACCGGAAGAGGGGCTCAGCGAGATCTCACCATCCCGGAGGGATGGCAGAGTGTGTCGTGGGGGCTTGGCGATCAGCGATGCGCAGCGGTGAAACCTCGCATCTCTCTGGCATCCCTGCCGGGATGCAGGAATTCGCAATGTGTCTCGTAACCGGTGGTGTCGCGGGGTGGCACAGGTTGGCTCGCATTGGAGCCTACCTGTGTGCCTTGGCACAAGAGGTTCACGGGGAGTAACCTGTCGTAGGAGAACCTCTTCCGGCTGCGCCGCCCCGGTAGGGTCCAGAGCGACCCAACCGGGGCCACCCCGCGTGAGGGTGTGGTTGAATGCGGGGAGCTGTTCCTACTTCTCGCTGTTATCTGAGGGTTGAGTACGGCGTTTGAGATTGAGGGAGTCGAGTGGTGAGAGGCCCACTCGGTGGCACTGCGGCAGTAAGGGGCACTCCGTACAACGGGGTCGCCTTGCGATGCAGATCTGGCGACCATGATGAATCAAGCGGTGTGAGAACTGAATCCACTCCGAAGCGGGCAGTAAGTTCTGCAGATCGGCTTCGATCTTCACCGGATCGGTGTGCAGCGTGAGTCCCAGTAACCCGGTGATCCGCCGGACATGGGTGTCGACGACCACGCCACTGGGGATGCCGAATGCGGTTCCCAGCACCACGTTGGCCGTTTTGCGGCCCACGCCCGGCAACTCGATGAGTTCAGCGAGTGTGTGGGGGATCTCTCCGCTGTGAATCTCGACCAGCATGCGGGCCATTTCTCGAATGTTGCTCGCCTTGGCTCGGAAAAAGCCGAGAGACTGCACGATGGTCTGCACATCTTCCAATGTCGACGCCGCGAGGGCTGCGGGAGTCGGATACTTCTGAAAAAGATGTGGCGTGACTGAGTTCACTCGCTCGTCCGTACACTGTGCCGACAGGATTGTGGCCACCAGCAGTTGAAATGGGGACGAGTGGAGCAGCGCACATTCGGCCTCCCCGTAGGTCTTCTTCAAAATGCGAGCCACTTGCTGGGCGTGTTGCTTTCGGGCATCGTATCGGGAGGACACACACAGCTCCTGGATTTCAGTGTCCCCATCGAATTCGATCGTGGACACCCGCATTTGTGGCTTCGTAGAATCGCAACTCAACTGAGTTCATCCAAGGTCCACGGATTCAGCGGAGTCGACCGCCAAGTCAGTCTCGGGATGCCGCGCTCGCGAGTAGTGACGGACTATCCCTTGGCACGATCTTGCGGGCAAGTGATCACAACAGACCGCCTTGTTTTGATCCATGCAGAAGCGCTGTCCAGGACCGAAGAGTCAGGAAGAGATCTGTGGCCACTATCTCACGGTCACGACACCCAGCAGCGGACGCGAATCGCACACGTTATCTCTTGGCAGCCCGTGCTCCCTCATGACGACTCCTCCTTTCAATCCGGTTCCCGGCACTTTCGATGATGCTGTGCGGTTGTTCAACCAGCGAGAGTATTTCGCTTGCCACGATGTCTTGGAGGAGTTGTGGAGCGAGACGTTCGGGCTGGAGCGCGACGGTCTACAAGGGCTGCTTCATGTCGCAGTGAGTTTGCACCACCTGAGCGAGGGCAACCCCGCCGGGGCTCGCAAGATGTATGCCTCGTCCCTGCGATACCTCGCGAATTCCGGCAGTGGCTTTCGAGGTGTCGATCTCGATCTGCTACGATCCGACTTGCGGGTCTGTTTTGAGCCATTGCGACTGGGTGTCCCGACCGTGAGGGTGGCACCCGGATGTGAGACCCTGCCCACCCTCCACTGGAGTTCCGAGAATGAATGAGCCCGGGGGATTGGTGGACGACTTATCGAGATTCAGCGGGGTGGCCCCCCTGTTTCCGCTACCCGATTTCGTCCTATTTCCACAGGTGACACAGCCTCTCCACATTTTCGAGCCCCGCTATCGTCAGATGATTGCCGATGTGTTGGCGGGAGACCGGCTGGTCGCCCTTGGGACGCTCAAGCCGAATTGGGATCAACTGTATGAGACGAAGACCGCTCCGGTGTTCACGGATGTCTGTCTGGGGCGGGTGATGCTGGACCGGGAGATGGATGACGGGAAGTACATCATCCTGTTTCGAGGGTTGTGCCGGGCCCGGATTCGAGTGGAAAAGCTGACGGCAACGCCCTATCGGCAAGTGGAACTCGAACTGCGGTTTGACAAGTATGCGAACACGCCCGAGATTGATCGATCCAGCCGTCGGGCGGAGTTGCTGGAGGCCCTGGTCGCCACGCTGCCTGATGTTGAAAAGAGTCGAGAGACAACGGAAGCGGCACTGCGAGATTTGCCGCTGGGAGTTTTGGCCGATTTGATTGCCAGTTCGCTCAAAATCCCCACCGAATCGCTGATCAAACTCTTGACGGAGAGCCATGTCGACCTGCGGACAGATCTGTTGCTTGATATCTTGCGAGCACAGAGTCGCTCGCAGTGTGAACGAGCTGCAAGCCGCAAGTTCCCGCCGGACTTCAGCGCCAACTGAGGGTGCCGTTCGCAATTCGCTCTGATTCAGGACGTGCTTTCGCGGAGCGAAAGATGCCACCCGACGCCAGGGGCTCACATCCGCCCACGTTCTGGCGAACGTCGCTACGACAAGAAACTCCATGCCCACACCCGACCCGCACGCGATCGAATTACTATCGGGCATCCAGTTGGACCTGGGCCGGGAGGCACGTTGCGGCTTCCCCGAGGTGCTTTACGGACCGGGGAAGTCGGTCGAGAGCGTCATTGAGGCGTTCGACCACTTATCACACAGTGGTCAGGCCGCCTTCATTACACGCACCACGGAGGAGCAGGCTCTGGCCCTCTGCCAGCGATTCCCGAACGCCCTTCACAATTCTCTGGCCAGGACTGTCCGACTGCTTCCGAGTGGATGCGAAACCTCACTTGCTGGACGGGTCTGGGTCGTCACGGCGGGGACGAGCGATCGCCCCGTCGCGGAAGAGGCACTGGAGACATTACGCTGGATGCGAGTCGAGTGCGATCTCATCTCCGATATCGGAGTTGCCGGACCACAGCGGCTGCTCCAGCAGGTGCCGCGACTCCAGCAAGCGGATGCCCTGGTCGTCGTAGCCGGGATGGAGGGAGCCCTCCCCTCTGTTGTCGGTGGCTGGGTCGGTTGCCCTGTCTTCGCCGTGCCGACCAGCGTCGGTTACGGGGCCTCGTTCCAAGGCGTGGCAGCGCTGCTGGCGATGCTGAATAGCTGCGCGGCGAACATCGCTGTCGTCAATATCGACGCGGGGTTTAAGGCTGGGTATCTGGCCGGAATCGTGGCGCGGCGCACATGCCACCATCACTCGGCGGGAGGTGGCGGGGGCAGGGACTGATCTTCTCCGCCCACGGGAGCTGCTAATACGCCGGACACTTCTCCAGCTCGTCGGTACTGAGTCAGGTCGGGAAGCCAATCACCGAGAGCAGCGGCATCCTGGGAGACGATCTGATAACGAAATTGGTGCAGGGTTTCCTTCGATCCGGAAATATCGATAAGACGCGTGGCCTGAGTTCGAAATGAGACCGGGTCGATCGCCACCTGAGCACTGGAATAGAGGCTGGCTTCCGGGCCAGTGACTGGTGTTCCTCGGAGGGTGATGGCGTGTTTGTCATCCACCACGAGTTCCCAGGTGTAGTGGGTCAGCAATTCGTGTTCATCGAGTCCAGCGACCATGGGCAGGGCACTCTGTGGCGTAATCAATGTTTGCCAGACAGCGTCGAAAGAGCCTGCTCCCAACACTTCGCGAGGTGTTCCAGGTCGTTCAAAGACTTCATAGCACTGAGTTGTGAAGTCGATTTGAGTCAGATCCTTGCCATTCCACACGAGCATCAGTTCCTCTCCCGCGAGCCGGACATACGGCTGCCCGTTCAGACCGATGCGAGTTCCCGCATGGGCTTCTCGGGGAGGGTTTGAGAACGACTGGTACAACCCCTGGTGGGGATCGCAATACACAAACTCGCCGATCGACTGGGTCTCGACTTCGATGGCAGAGTCGTAATCGATCCGTCGGAAGCTGGCTCGTACCGCCCGAGCCGACTTGGATGCGGCCACCCAGTGCGAGATCACTTCGCGAACTCGCGAATTGAGCGGGTGGGCTTCGCTGTCCGCCGTGAACGACACCCTCACGATTTCACTCTCAGTGGAGACCGATTCCCGAGCGGCGACCTGGGCGATTTCGGTACGAATCAGGTCACGCACCGCATGCCGCAGTTGACCGATCGAGACCGATTGAGGTAGCCCCTGGGCATCGATGGCGATAGTCACATTGGGTGAGAACTGCCGCTCGGAAGGGACGGCGGGGATCGCGACGAGCTCGGAATCACCGCGCATGCTCCAGGTAAAACGTGGGAGCAGGCTGTCCAACCGCAACGGACCCAGATACGGCTGGAGGGTCCGAACAGTCAATCCTTCTCGAGTGCGTTGTTGGCTCATGGACTCCCAGCGCTTGAGTACCACGCTGACTCGCGGATCCGGTGCCGCAGCCCATGCGGGAGCTACGGCAATCCAAGTGTAGACCAGAATCCCCAACAACATTCGGAGTCGTCGATCCATGACGAATAGCATCCCGCGAGGTGACCACCGCAACCCCGAGTCAATTCGGGATGTGCCAGAGGCGGAGTGTTAGCAAATCCCCGCCGGGTGAGAAAGGGGAATTGAGTGGAAGTCACAGAAAAGGCAGTTGTGGAAGGCCGAGAACCCAACCTGCCGAAAAACTTGGATCGCGTGACGAAGCGATTTGCCTTCAATGGACAATGAATCGGAGAACGCGAGGAGTCGGACAATTTCTCGGCGTGCGTGCTTGAGAAAAGTCAGCCGATCGCTGACGCCGGACGTTCGACTTGGCTGCTACTGTTGCACTCCCTGTTGGGTGTTGCTGCGCTCCACTTCCAGGTCGTCCATCCCGCCCGTGAAAAAAGTCCGAATGCGAGGCCAGCCAACTCTCAAAATAAAGATGAGGACGGGGATCGCAATGGCTCCAATGATCAAGATGGTCTCAAGGCTGACCGCTCCGTCTTCATCGCGGTGGACGCGCTGCAGCAGTTTGCGTAGAGAAGCAGGCTGAGTCATGGCAAACTCCGGCCGTCCATAGGACTGGACAGGCATGTTAGAGGAAAGGACTGGTTGTGATTCGGCAGAACCAAGCAAAGGAGGCTTGAATCGCGACCCGGCAAGCGGGAAGTACGAAAGCCACCAACGGTAACACAACTCCGAGAATGAGAACATAATCGAGGGACGCGGATCCAGTTCGACCACGAAGTCTTGATCTGTGCGCAGAGCAATGAAACCGGCGCATCAATGGTGTCCTCTCAGTCGAAATCGAGATTGCCGCGCTCTTGGGATCATCCCGGTTCTTTAGCGAAACTTCAACTGCCATTTGTGCGCAGCAGGACTGAAGCCTGCTTTTCGGCCAGAGTTGCCGCAGGCTGGGATTGAACCTTGTGGTTGAGGACTCTCTAATGAAGAGGTTCATCCCACCACTTTCCGGCCCGCCTTATGCTTCGGACGTTCATTCGGTTGATCCTTGGATTGGCTGCCATCGCGGCCTGTTTTGGGGGTTGGTATGTCGTCTATCGAGATGCCCAAGCCAAATCCGCAGCGATTCCGAAGAAGCCGCCCAGCGAGGTCTTGGCCGTCGAAACCGTTCCGGTGCGGCAGGCACTGATCGGGGACCGGATCGAGCTTGTCGGCAGCCTGACCCCACTGGCCCAAGTGGTGATCCGCCCTCGAGTCGGAGGATACGTTCGGACGCTGTCTGTGGACTTAGGAGATGCGGTCGCGGTCGGGGCAGAACTCGCCCAGTTGGATGATGACGCCCAAGCGGAAGCGGTGGCCTTGGCTGAAGCCACAATGGATGTGGCGAAGGCTCAGTTGCAAGCTCAGATCACCGAAAGAACCCTGTCGCAGAAGATTTTGGACCGGCAGAAAAATCTCGTCACATCGGGAGCCGGAACTTCACAGCAGTTGGAGCAGTCGGAAGCCGCTCTGAGCATCTCCAGCGCTCGGGTTGAACTCGAACAGGCCAAGGTGGCACAGGCGAATGCGGATTTATTGAGAGCGAAACTCGACTTGGATGAGTTGCGTTTGGTGTCTCCCATCCAGGGAGTGGTGGCAGCCCGGATGATCGACGTGGGCAATTTGGCGGCTCCGGATGCTCCGTTGCTGCGGATTGTCGACTTATCGACAGTCCGCACGACAGCCCATGTGATCGAACGAGATTACGGGCTTATGCACGAGGGATTGGAAGCCGATGTGCGGGTCGATGCCTATCCCACGTCCGTGTTCCGAGGAACGGTCTCGCGCGTGGCCCCTGTTCTCGATGAAGTCACTCGCACAGCGGATGTCCGGATCGATATTCCGAACGCAGACCAGCGGCTCAAGCCAGGGATGTACACGCGGGTGTCACTTCGCTCGGGTACGGAGCGAACAGGATTGGTGATCCCAGTGGCAGCGCTGCTGGATGGCGACCGCCCTGCGGTGTTTGTGGTCAAGGGAACTCCCCCTAAGGCTCAGCAACGGATGATCGATCTCGGAGCGACAGAGGGTGACCTGGTGGAGGTCACGCATGGCCTGAATGTCGGCGACGAAGTGGTCACGCTGGGTAATCGTCTCGTAGTTCCGGGCCAAGTGGTTACGGTGATCGTTCGCACTGAACTGGCGACCCGTAAGATTCGCTCATTATGAGCGGAGTCGCTGTTGATGGCGTGGCACGACAACACTCGATTCGAACGAAACGACAACAGCCCAGCGGTGTCCACCACTGGGCTGTTGTGATTCCGTGCTTTTCGAAACTGGAACTCAGTAGGCACCAACGGCTTCGAGATCCTCTTCCGGCAACTCTTCGGTGTTTTCCGGAACCTGACCGTCTTGACCGGGCAGAATCGACTCGACGAACCCCTTGAGGTGTTCGGCCCGCGTTTGCTGTTGGAGCTTGCGAAGGGCTTTCGATTCGATCTGGCGGATGCGTTCGCGGGTCACCTTGAAGATGCGTCCGGTCTCTTCGAGCGTGTAGCTGTACCCATCGCCGAGGCCGTAACGCAGCTTGATGATCTCGCGTTCGCGGTAGGTCAGGCTCTTGAGGACGTGGTTGATCTTGTCCCGGAGCATTTGGTGCATGGCCGAATCGGCCGGGGTACTCTCGCTGTCGTCCTGCAGGAAGTCGCCGTAGCTGGAGTCTTCGCTTTCGCCGACGGGAGTGTCGAGCGAAATCGGGTGTTTCCAGGTCTTCATGATCCGCTCGGTTTCCTCGACCGAGAGGTCGACCGCTTCGGCCAGTTCCTCGATCGTCGGTTCCCTTCCGGTTTCCTGGCGAATCTGCTCGCTCTTCGCCTTGAGCGTCGAGATGCTCTGGAACATGTGGACCGGGATGCGGATCGTACGAGCGTGGTCAGCCACAGCCCGGGTGATCGCCTGGCGAATCCACCATGTTGCGTAGGTCGAGAACTTATACCCGCGGCGGTATTCGTACTTTTCGACACCACGCATCAGGCCCGCGTTCCCTTCCTGAATCAGATCCAGGAACGACAGACCCCGGTTGCGGTACTTCTTCGCGATCGAGACCACCAGCCGCAGATTGCCGCCGGAGAGCTGTTGCTTGGCATCCGTCCAGAGGTCGAATCGGGCACGGGTGTCGTCGAGTCTCGCCTTAAACTCGGTTGGTGTCTCTTGCGTCTGGTCGACGTACTCGGCCAGCTCCCGCTGCATCGAGGCCACTTCGCGAGCGGCTGCAGTACGGTGCTTGAGAGCATTGATGTCCCGCTCCAGCAGGACCATGCGGGTCGCCATCAGTTCCATCTTCTTGAAGACAGGCTGGAGACGGTGAGTACGGACGCTAAGCTCCTCGCACAACGTACAGAGCTTGCGGCGTCGGATCAGCATGCGGTCCTTGGCGGCCTGCTTGTCCTTCTTGGAAGCGGACTCGGAGATGGTGATCAGCCAGTCTTCCCGGTTCTTCTGTACCAAGTGGCGCAGCGTGGGCAGGTTGATCGGCATGCGCCCGAGGATTTGGTCCTTCTGCGTGTTCTCCGTGTCCGAGGTCCGCAGAGTCCGCTCAAACGGGAGTTCGCCGGAGTGGACTTTTTCCAGAATGTCGAGAGCAATGTTGATCGCGTAGTCCGACTCCATCATCTTGCGACGGAATCGCTTGCGGGTGATTTCAATCTGTTTCGCCAGGAAGATTTCGTCTTCTCGCGACAGCAACGGGATGTTTCCCATCTGGGAGAGGTACATCCGGATCGGATCCCTCGACGACATCGGGCTTTCCGGTTCGATCAGAACCTTGGCCAGTTCGTGCGTGGGTGTGGAGGGGCGATCGGCTTTCTCTTTGGCCTGTTGCTCCATCCGCGTCTTGTCGGCGACAGACCGGGGGGCCTTCGGGTCGTTGATCAGTGGCAGGCCGGTTTCCTCCAGGGCCAGGATGATCTGCTCGACCATCGACGACTCACCGCCCTCATCAGGCAGGTAATCATCCACCATCTGGTAGGTGAGAAACGACCGTTCCTGGGCCGTTTCCATCAACGTCTTCAAACCTGAATCGTGACGATGCACGTTGCGGACTCCTCGATTGATTTCTGTAAGAACCTTCCTGCACTGGTGGCACTCCATTCCACCCGAGCGGAAGTCCATGTGGCAACCCACTGCCTGAACTCCGTCGAATTGGCAGACACCCTGCCACTCGACATGTGATCCGTAAGCTGGCTCTTTGCAGAGGCCGTCTCACGAATCGTCGAATCCATTCCCCCCGAGTCGGTACTGCCCTGAACGGTCCGTGCCTCACAATTGTCAACGCATGACAATGAGAAGGCACCCCACATCGGATCAAGACTGACTCAGCACTTCCTGTAGCCCCACCACGACTTGCAGCCCGACACGAAGAATTCGTGGCCCATCCGCTCGGAGATTCTGTATCACCCAGCCTCAGGCCAATCTTCCCAAGTGGCTTCTGGCCCCTCGGTGTCGAATGCATTCCCCATGGCAGACTTGATCGCAAGTGACTCTGTGAGCATGGGATGCGTCACAATGAAACTCACGATTCGACCCACGTTCCCGTGAATCGGGCGGCCATCCTATCACAGCCCTCCCTCCCGTCCACGCAATATTTTCACAGACGTTCAAAAACGTCGGAAAATCCTCAAGTCCACCTTCCCTCTCTTATTCC
Source organism: Planctomycetota bacterium (assembly GCA_031419335.1). Classification (GTDB taxonomy): domain Bacteria; phylum Planctomycetota; class Planctomycetia; order Planctomycetales; family Planctomycetaceae; genus TH-plancto1. The sequence goes on along the minus strand of JANOKO010001026.1, from coordinate 671 downwards.
TACTCGCGCCAAGTCACAGAGTCAACGTATGTTGTGCCGGTTTGAGGTCTGGTTCGGTAACCTCAGCGGACTTCGACACTTCCTTGCATGGTGACGCGCTGATGCCTTTCGAGGACGCGAGGGCTTCATCGAGTGGACACGGCCTGGTTCGATGCGTTCGGGCTAACGCGGGCCGCCGCGCATGGAAAGCCACCCCACAAAGGCGACGAGAATCAGTATCGTCGCGTACTGTTGCGGGGTGAGATTGCTCCACGCATGGGCCGCGGAAGACTGATAAATCGACAGATAAGACCGAACAACCTCGTACATTCCAGACATCTGAGCTTCCCCCGGCGGAACACCCCTTGCAGACCACTGCAATCGGAATTCCCTGACAATCCTAGATCAGCCCTCTGGGGGAAGCGCCCGCAAGACCGGACACCAGACGGAATGAGTGACCGGTCGTGACGGTGGTATGGGACTCAGCAATCAAGACCACGTTCTGGCGAAACGTGGCTTCGAAGGAATGTCTCACTTCCGCCTGTGTGAAGTCTAGATCAACTCTGCAATCGGCGTCCCATCGGTCAGGATTGGCATCGGTCGTCCCGCGAGATCCAGGAACGACTGGTCAGGGTCGATCCCGAGATGGTGATATACGGTCGCCCACAGATCGCCGGGGATGAGCGGGCCGG
>JANOKO010001025.1:0-1219 GCA_031419335.1 Planctomycetota bacterium | reverse complement strand
CAGCAACTCGCCAGCGGCCACTCCGGTGAGTCCACCCAGTAGCTTAGCCTGGGCCTTCACCATGCGGAACACCCGCTCCTTTCCCAGCGGGAACTGTGTCTGGTAAGCCTGGATCGACGCCAGTTTGCGACTCCAGCATGTCGCCAATATCGATCACGTAACTCCCCGGCGTTTCGTGCGTAGCGGAGCGGAATAACATCTACGGCGAAACAGCCATGACGTTCTATGGGCTGCCGCATTCACCGTCGACGAGCCTCGAAGTGACTGGCTCTTAATCCTCAGTCTCGGGGCTTTCATCGTCCCGCTTCTTGAGCACCCGGCGGCGCGTGGTCGAAGGTTTCTTTTCGGGCTCAACACCTCCCACAGCCCGGCGGACTGCATCCAGCAGGACATCCATCGCAAACGGTTTCCGCAGGTAATCGACGACCCCTAGCATTTCGGCATACGCCTTGTGACGACCGCCTTCGTTGGCCGTAATCATGATGACACGGGGAGGGTCGGAGAGCGTGCGCAGGAATTCCAGAACCGGAAAACCTCCCATCCGAGGCATCATCATATCGGTAATGACCAGCTCGGGACGCTCTGTCGTAATCAAGCGTTGCCCATCGATCCCGTTCGTCGCCAGCACAACACGATAACCCGCACCCTCCAACACTGCGGAGAGCGTGGTGCCGATTTCCCGGTCATCTTCAATCAACACGATGGTCGCCATCGATTCTCATCCTCCCGGAAGGTGGCCTTCCACCTTCGACCTCTCTGGTGGGTCATGATACTCTGTCGCTCTCTGCGTTGTCAGGGGCAGGCAGACAAAAGAGTGCTGTCAGCGACCCGTTTTCTGTGTCAGTCAGTCTTGGTCACACGACTCCCGAAGTCTGTTCAGCGAGGGTTTCTTTCATGTTTACAGGACTTGTCGAAGTCTTGGGACGAGTCGTGGCACTCATCCCAGAAGGGGTGTCGCTGACGCTGCGAATCGCTGTTCCCCCGGAACTGCCGGGCGTAGACACAGTGCGCTTGGGGGACAGCATTGCGCTCAATGGGTGCTGCTTGACCGTGATTGAGATCGAGGACTGCATCTGGAGTTTCCAGGCGGGTTCGGAAACCCTATCCCGTACGATTCTGGGAGGGTTTCAGGTCGGTGATCTCGTCTTCGTCGAACGTTCACTACAAGTGGGTGCCCGCCTGGGAGGGCATTTCGTCCAGGGACATGTGGACGCTCTGG
>JANOKO010001024.1:0-1365 GCA_031419335.1 Planctomycetota bacterium | reverse complement strand
CGCCAGAAACGCCGTCAGCGTCTTCCCGCTGCCGGTCGGGGCTGCGATCAGCGTATGCCGCCCGGCTGCGATCTCCAGCCAGCCGCAGACCTGCGGCTCGGTCGGTCCGGCGAAGCGGGAGGCGAACCAGCGCTCGATGATGGGGTGAAAGCCGAAACGCGACACGAACAATCCTCGAACGTGGGAGAAGGACACCTGAAAGCAATTCCCTGCTCAAGACTATACACGGGCCGTACGCAGTGGCGAACGTCCGCAGAGTGCAAAGCTCCTCCGCGTGTGCGTCAAAAAGATGGGCAGCGATTCCCTGCGGTGCGTCATGATTCAAAGGGTGAGCCGCAGATAAACGCAGATGAACGCAGATAAAGAAGCTCAACAACGAGAGAATTCCTCTCTGCTCCGCTCCGATCTGTGTTCATCTGCGTTTATCTGCGGCTCACCAACTTCTGGGCTTCTGACTGTCTTGCCTCTGCCAGCCGTTTGAGTTGAGTGCCCGAATCGAATCTCGCTGCCGCCTCTACGGCGATTTTTTCCATTGGCTACTTTTCTGATGCTCACACGTCTCCTCCTGAGTTGCATACCGATTGAATGCTGACAAGTTGTCACCGCTTTCGGCCATCCCGTGAGAAGCGGTAGAGGACATCCTCTTCGAGATCGAGGAGTGTCTCTCGTTTCAGTTCAGGCAAAGATAACCACTGGCTCGGTTTGACCTCCAGTTCCTCTGTCTCAAGGTATCCCTGATACGAGTGCAGCAACACGCCCACCCAGTCAGCCCACTTGCCTTGGACAACGCCGGTCACGAACTCGATCCAGCGATCGATCTCCGAACCGGTGCCAGTCTCTGGTCGGGGGCCCGTGAACTGCTCGCGATGGCGATCCTCATTGGCTCGCAACTGTTCCAGCCACCGCTGAATGCGGGTCTCTGTCCAGCCCCGTTTGCGGTGCTTCTGGAGTTCACGTTCAATCCGGGCCTCATGCGCAGGAACCAATGACTCAGCCCAGCGGCGGCTCCCCAATTGGGTTCCACAATCACAAGAGCTACGGGTTGTGTAAAAGTATCTCTCGCCCGGCAACAGGAGATGACGAGTCACCCACGGGTTGTCGAGCGGCTGCCATGCGAGCTGCAAACACTCTGCAAGCTTGCGGATGGCGTCTTCGTCGCGGGTGTGGCCACAAGACGCGGTAATATAGTGGCACATGAAGTCCTCTCGTCAGTCGGTCACGCGGCAGTTGATCTGAATCTCGTCCGGCAGTCGCGAGAAGCATTCCATGAAATCTGCCGTGACGATGGAGATCACAACTGGACAAACCCCGTTGTCTGGCACTGGCCCGCTCGCACTTGAGCTTCAGCTCGGGCCACCAAGGCGG
>JANOKO010001023.1:0-4045 GCA_031419335.1 Planctomycetota bacterium | reverse complement strand
AGCATGATGTTCATGATCCCCACACCGCCAACCAGCAGCGAAATCCCGGCAATGCTCGACAGCATGAGCGTGAGCGTTCCGGTCACGACACCAAACATGTTGGCAATCTCGGTCGTGTTGGCCACCTTGTAGTCGCGCGGCTCACCCGCTTGAATCCGGTGGCGTTCGAGCAGCAGTTGATCGGTTTCTGCCTGGGCCTGGGGCATGAGTGCGGTCGTGCGGGCCGAGGCCATGATCGCATGCACGTTGTCAAATTCCGACCCCTGCAGCCGCTTGCGGACCGTGGTGTAAGGCATCAGGATGATGTTGTCCTGATCCTGTCCGACCATGTTCGCTCCTTTCTTTTCCAGCACACCGGCCACGCGAAACGGAATGTTTTTCACGCGGATCGTGCTGCCAATCGGATCCTCCGTCTGGAACAGCTTGGCCACGAGCGTGTGCCCGATGACACACACCTTACTGGCACTGGTGACATCCCGATCGGTGAAGAACTCTCCGCTACGGACGCCCCAGTTGCGTACGATCAGATAGTCTTCTCCCACGCCGAGCATTTCGGCGGGTGTCGTATTGGCGCTGCCATAAATGACCTGCCCCGCTGCGCCGACGATCGGAGAGGCAGCCAGGATCGACGGGCATTCCGCCGCCATCGCTTCAGCATCGCGGGAGCTGAGCTTCACCGAGCTACTCGAGACCCCTTGTCGCCGCTGTGTCTCCGGGAACACCAGGATCACGTTGGTGCCCAATGCCTCGAACTGGCTCTGGACCAAGGCCCCCGCGCTCTGACCGAGCGACACCATCGTCGTGACAGCTGCGATACCAATGACGACACCCAGGACGGTCAGCCCCGCCCGCATTTTGTTCTTGGCCAAGGCTCGCCAGGCGATTCGGAAGATGAGGAGTGAGTTCACGACAAGACCTCGACGGGAATGGCTGTGCAGCGAGCCAACTTGGTGTCGGCAGTCAAAAACAAGCCGCAGCCTGCCTCAATGGCAGCGGCCAAATGCAAAGCATCCGCCGTTTTGAAAGCGAATTGCGCACGCAGTCCCGTGGCTCGGTCGAACACCGCTGTCGTCAGGGGAACTCGCCGGACATCAGAGAGAGCGAAGAAGCCGTCAAAGATCCCCAGACGTTGGCCATCAGCCAGTTGAATCGGCTTGACTCGACATTCCAATCGAGTCAGATCACTGACCGCCATCTCGTCACCAGCGGATCGCAGAGCGGCCAGCCGTTGGGCCGCTCGAACATGACTGGCGTCACTGGCATCGAGAAAATGAATCAGGATCACACTGTCGCAATAAATCAGCACGACGGGGTCTCCGGATGGTGCTGCTGCCATTCCTGTTCCCAGCGCACTCCGTCCACTCGATCGGTCTCTCCCCGGATTTGCTCGATCTCGAACTCGATCTCGCCGCCGGTCCGAAAGTTTGAACCCGCAAGCTCCAGTTCATGGCGGCAGCGCTGCAGGTAACTCCACCAGTCCTCGGTGTGGACCACCATCCGCACCCGACCCGGCGGCAGGCTGGGTGTCGAGTCGAATTGCAGCGTGCCGTCGGGCTGAACCGTCCCTTCGATCAGGATTTCATGGAGACTCATGGTGCCTGTCCCTTGGGAAATGTGGTAGACCGTATTCTAATCAAATCACCGTCCCAGTTCCTCCTGAGTCTGCTTCCGCTTCCTTCGTTGAGTTGACCAGACATACTTTGCGTCATTGGTGCATGGCAGACATTGTGGTTCATTCACTCACGGAGGGAACGGAACGGATCGCGAGTGCCAATCAAAAAGTCCTGACCCCTTTCCTGCTCTTCTCAAGATCGAATGCCACGAGAGCATCCAGAAACCGCTGTTGCCAAACCATTGGGAATCGACCCTGAAATGAGTTTCTCTCGGTCCCAAGCTCCATTGAGCTGGAGAAAAAGCCGCCCGCATCTTGTTCTGAGCCGGGACCACCTGGCGATGCTGAGTCAGTTCATGGGAGGGCTCGTATGAATAGCTCGTGTCGCAGTATCACAGAAACTCGACACGAGATTTCATGTCACCTAGTTCGAGCAATTCCCAAACAAGCTCCAGTGTGTGAATCATCTGGCCAATCGTGCGGCTCTGTTGATGGCAATACGCGATGCCCCAATGCGGGCGACCTTGTGAGTGAAACTGGAGAAAGTCGGAGTCATTCGTGACGAGGACTCGCTGTTCGCTGTAGACGAGTTGCCAATGGACCTCATCGGACTGGCCGATGAGTCCCCGCTCTGCTGTCGTACTGACATCGGCTCCCCGCCGTCGAAGCCCCTCTGCGACAGCGGAATCAATGTGTTCGTCGAGGTGAAAGCGGATGGTCCTACCCATTTGCATCCGCCAACTTCTCCTCAAGCGGCGACACTGATTGCTGGCGGATGCGGGTCACCAAATCTGACTCAGCCTGCATCTCTCGCTGGATCTGGTCGCGGTGGTCCCAGTAGTACGCCAGAGCTGCGTACACATCGGCCATCGTGAGTTGCGGAAACCGCGAGACGATTTGGTCTGCCGTCTGCCCCTGCAACTCGTGCCACACGTACACGTCTTGCACCCGGATCCGTGTCCCCGCAATGCACGGTTGACCGCCACATATGCCGGGCTGACTCTCAATCCGCGTTGTCACAGGGGATGTGAGTGTGGAACTCATGGAATACTCCTTCAGTCTCTGGTGTCACTCGAAAAGGGGGGAATCGTTCGGCGTCACACTGTGCGGTGCCACAATTGTATCACGCGAGTCCCGACAACTCCCCGCTCGCCCGCATCGAGTGGGGTCAGCATCACTCCATCGGGCCGGTCACGCCCCACCTTGACGGTGTACTTCCCTGCGTAGAACACCGGCGGTTGGAACTTCACTCCAGGCACCCGCACGGTGTACAGAATCTCGCCAGTCACTTCGGCGATGACTTGTACCACGGGCGATTCTCCGCCCTCGAAGTGCAACTCCGGTAGCCAAGCCACCGGCTTCCGGCCATCGTTGTCGGCAGCGGAGACCGTGATCGGCCAGCCGGGGAACTGAGCCTGGTCGCCGTCTTGGGAGTCGGCAAACCTCGGCCAGCATTCGAACGTGATCTGCCGGGTCTTTCGTTGGAACCGCACGATGCCGTACCCGTCGGCGCGTTGCTGCTCGTCGGCGATCTTCGGCGGGTTGGCATAGGCCAGCATCGAGATGTGGTTGCCGAGGCCGTCTTTGAAGTCGCCGGTCCAGGGGAGCGGACTCCCCTCCACCGGGTTTGGTCCTGGCTGCTCGTCCAGCGGGTGCCACCAGCGGCCATAGATCGTGTTGACGAGGGCTGGGCTGGTGAAGCTGTAGGGTCCGTCGCCGAACTCGTCGATGCCGTGCTTCACCACGACGGCCAAGTGTTGGTCGCCGCACAGATGGACCGCCCGGGCTTTGCGGATCTCGACGAGTGCCTTGTTCCGTCCGGTCTGCGGCCAGCCGTTGCAGTCGAGGTCGGCCAGCAGCCGGTCGTTGACACCCCCGTGCATGTGGACCGCGCCGCAGAAGGCAGTCTGAGACAGGACAGCTTTCATCTCAGCCCCGGTCCAGTCCTGGCCCCACTCACGCAGGAACTTGAGCTGGCGATCCCCGAGTAATTCCAATCCCGGCAGGTCGATCGTCTTGGGGTCGTAGCTCGGGTCATTGATATGGTCATGGCGCGGACCCATCTTGGGGATCTTGCCCTGCGGTCCCGACTTGAACTTGCGGTCTTCGAGAATGGCGAAGTCGATCCCACCGACCCGCATCCGCGTGAAGTAAACCGTGATCCCGCGCTCGACCGGAGCGGGGTCGACCGGGTCGGGCAAGTGCCACGACTGTTGCCGCTGGACCATGTTGACGTACTCGACCGGAAAGAAGTACCCGCCGTCGGACATCCCTTGACGGTCGTGCGACTGCTTGCCGTTCTCGCCCCACAGGTTTGGGTGCCCGACATCATGATCATCCGGGATCGTGATCGTCGGGCGGTCCTTCATCACCTCGCGGAACTGAAGCCCGAATTCGATCCACCCAGCTGTGTGTTCGGTGTGGCGGTAGGTC
>JANOKO010001022.1:0-1593 GCA_031419335.1 Planctomycetota bacterium | reverse complement strand
CCGAAGTCGAGCCGAACAACACGCGAGATCAAGTCCAGAAGATCACCCTCCCCTGCGACATCTCTGGCAGCTTCGCCACGGCTGCGGATGTCGACCTGTTCGAGTTCGAGGCCAAGGCGGGCGAGGTCTGGTGGGTCGAGGTCGCGTCGGAGCGCTTCGGCCTTCCCACTGACCCCGCCGTCATCGTGCAGCAGGTCGCCGGAACCGGGGACGGCGAGACGCTGACTGACATCGCCGAGCTGGCCGACATCCCGAGCCCCGTGAAGTTGTCGAGCAACGGCTATGCGTACGATGGCCCGCCGTACGATGCGGGTTCGTCGGATGCTCTCGGCAAGGTCGAGATCAAGGCGGATGGCCTCTATCGTCTCCAGCTGAGCGACCTGTTCGGCGGGACGCGGAATGATCCTCGCAACGTCTATCGCCTCGTCATTCGCAAGGCGGCTCCCGACTTCGCGGTCGTCGCGTGGGGCCTGCACATGGAGCTGCGTAATGGGGATCGTAATGCGGTCTCGAAGCCGATTGCCCTGCGCGGGGGGGCGACATCGGCTCTCGAAGTGGTCGTCGTCCGGCGCGATGGTTTCGATGGCGAGATCGAACTCGTGATGGAAGGGTTGCCCGAAGGGGTCACCGCTCAGGGCCTGAAGATCGCAGCCGGCCAGACGCGAGGCTTGATGCTCATTACCGCAAAGCAGGATGCCCCGCGTTCGGTGGCCTATGCTAACTTCTTCGGTCGGGCAACGATCAACGGGGCCGCTGTCACTCGCCCGTGTCGCCTCGCTTCGGTCGCCTGGCCGATCCCCGATTCGTGGGGCGAGATCCCCAGCCCCAGGCTGATGGCCGATGTGCCCGTTTCGGTGAGCGGTGTCGACCTCGCCACGATCACGATTGCTCCGACGACTCCGCTGCTAGAAGTGGTCGCGGGAGAGAAGCTCACAATCCCGTTCACCGTCACACGGCGGAGTGAGTTCCAGGGAGCCACAGCTCCGCTCCGGGCCATCGGCGTCGGCCTCGAAGCGGTCCCCGTCATGGAGGTCAGCCTGACCAGCGACAAGGCCGAAGCAACCCTCGACACGGCCGCCCTCAAGATCGCCCCTGGTGATTATCTGCTCGCCTTCCAGGGAAGTGCCGTCGCCAAGTACCGACACAACCTCGAAGCTGTCGCCATCGCCGAAGCCGCCAAGGTCCAAGCCGAACAAGCCGTCGCCACCCTCGACACCGAGGCCAAAGCGGCCCAGGAACTCGCCGCCTCCGCCACAGCCGCTGCTTCCCCCGAACAAAAAGCCACAGCCGACAAGGCCGTCGCCGAAATCGCCGAGAAACAGAAAGCCGCAGCTGCAACCCTCGCCGCAGCCGTCGAACAACTCAAACGCGCCACCGATACTGCCCAACCGCGTGACATCGTCGACATCGTCACTGCGGAACCGATCGCGATTCGTGTTAGACTTGCGGAGACGAAATGACTCAATCATCGCGCACTTCGCGGGTGGTCTCACATCCCGGCAGGGATACCAGACATTAGCCGGAGGTTGAGCGCAGCGACACCACCGGAACGCAGTCGTCGTCTGCTCCTGCATCCCGGCGGGGATGCCAGAG
>JANOKO010001021.1:0-1043 GCA_031419335.1 Planctomycetota bacterium | reverse complement strand
GAAACAATCCAGGCGATGGTCCCTCCCAGAATGGGAGGGACGCCGACCGCAACAGCCTTCCACGGGAATTCCATTTCGACTCCCAGGCCGCTGAAGAGGTTCGAGTCGATCAGCATCATCTCTCGCCTACCGGATATGGCTGGGGAGGACAGACCGTCTGTCTCGAGTGTCCTCTGAAATCTATCATCCTCGACCACCAGAGACAGCCATCTGGGGCATGAAGTGGAAAACCGACAGTGGCGATTTCGCCACACGGCGGAACAATCGTTCGCACCCATCGCCGAAGTCGGCAGACTTCGGCTCGAGCGCTGGAATGGTTCCACGTATTCCTGAAGTGGCTATTATCCGGAATCGCAGATCTTACTCGTGGACGGAGTGCGAGTCGCGGAGCGACATCGCCGACGTAGGAGGCTCATGATGGCACTTCAGAGTTGTCACTGCTGCGGTTTGATCCAATGGTCACACGCCCTGCCGAACGAGGTCTGCGGTCGCTGCGAGACCGGACTGGGGGCATGGTGGTCAGGGGCGGGGCGGAATCGGCTCACTTTGGCACTGTGCCTCACCGCGATCGTCCTCTACATCCCTGCCGTGTCGTGGCGGTTCCTCTGCATCGAACAGCTGGGGCAGACGCACGAGAGCAGCTTGCTCGGGGGAGTGCGAGCACTGTTCACCGAGGGGCATCTGCTGGTCGGAGTGATCGTGCTGTTGTTCTCGATCATCTTACCAATCGTGAAGCTTTCGGGACTGCTATTCTTGTGTCAGCCGCAATGGCGGATGCAGCCCAAACATCTCGCGTTCACTTACCGGGCGGTCGAGCATTTGGGGCGGTGGGGCATGCTCGATGTGTTGCTGGTCGCAGTGATGGTGGCGTTCGTGAAGCTCGGCGGGCTGGTGAACTTTGGGGCCGGACCGGGTCTAGTGTTGTTCGCGATGTTCGTAGTGACCAGCTTGAGTGCCTCGCTGGCTTTTGACCCGCACTGCCTGTGGGCCGAGTCGACTTCTGGTGGTGAGTCTCCCACTCCCCCCGTAGCACCCGCTCCGGC
>JANOKO010001020.1:0-1417 GCA_031419335.1 Planctomycetota bacterium | reverse complement strand
TCTATCCGTGGTATCGGTTGGTCGAAGGCCCTGATCTTGCTCAAGGCGATCGTCTGAATGCATGTCCAGTCATCCGTCCGCTCGAAAGTGGCCAATTCGAGAAGCTGCTCGCGAATGTCGTCGTGTTGAGTCAATCGTGTGACCTTGCCAACGACAAATTGAAGATTGTTCTTGTCTGCCCGGTCTTTTCACTGATCGACTTGGCGGCGTCCGTTGAGGTACTGCGAACCAAAAAGGGGCGGGAAGAGTTGCGGCGAGGTCATTTAGTCGGTTATCACTTGTTGAATCGCTGTGAGTTCCTCGGGCATGAATCCGATTTTCTGGTTTGTGATTTTCGGTCGCTACTGGGCGTGCATGTTTCCGCCGCGAAGTCTCAAGCGAACCAATATGGAACGCGTATTCGACTTCAGCCACCCTACAGGGAGCATCTCGCACAGGCATTCGCCCGTTTTGTAATGCGAGTTGGATTACCGACTGACGTTCCTCCGTTTGTTTGACCAGACGAACTTGCAACCGAGTCCCACCAGCCTCACCTGACGAGAACGATTGCCATGAGACACCATCTCACTTTTCTGAAAACTGCCATCACCGCCTGCGGTGTGTGGGTTCTCATGGTGTGCCCCTCCCACGCCCAATCCGTCGGCCTCCCCGCGCCGCGGTTGCTGACAACCATGCCGATGGGCGGGACAGTCGGCTCGCAAGTGGACATCACCATCAGCGGGGAGTCGCTCGAAGACCTCGACGAGTTCCTCTTCTCCGACCCGCATATCACGGCCACCGCGAAGCTCGATGCGGCTGGCAAGCTGGTTCCGAATCAATACGTGGTAACGATCGCTGCCGATTGTCCGGTCGGTGTGTACGAGTCGCGTGTGCGGACGCGGTTGGGGCTGTCTTCGTCGCGAATCTTTTCGGTGGGGATGTTGCCGGAACTCACTCAGAAACTGGGGAACACCTCGCTCGCCACTGCGATGGAGTTGCCGCTGAACTCGGTGTGCAACGCGGTGATGGGTTCCCGCTCGGCGGACCATTACACCTTTGAGGGGAAGAAAGGTCAGCGGGTCTTCGTCGATGTTGCCTCGCGCGGGATCGACTCCAAGCTCGAAGCGGTCGTCGTCATCGCCGATGCAGCCGGTCGCGATCTGGTCGTCGAACGCCGCAGCGGGGTGCTCGACTACACGCTCCCCGAGGACAGCAAGTACGTCATCAAGGTCCACGAACTGACCTTCCAGGGCGGACCCGCATTCTTCTACCGCCTCGCCCTCCGCGAACTCGCAGCCGATGCCGTTGCCACACGGCAACCCTCCACCCGCAAGGTCAGCTCCTTCTCCTGGCCCCCGACTGGTCTGCCCGAGCAACCAGCAGTCACGGAGTCCGAGCCGAACAACACCTCCGCGACCGCGGACGTCCTGCTCGCGGC
>JANOKO010001019.1:0-2011 GCA_031419335.1 Planctomycetota bacterium | reverse complement strand
GCGGACGATGTGGCCGTGGCGCGATTGGGCCATTGGTGCCTTCAACAGCAACCTGCCGTATGACCAGTTTAGCGTCTGGCAACTCGCCGGGGACCAACTCCCCGAGGCCACGCGCGACCAGAAGCTGGCCACGGGGTTCCTGCGGAATCACATGATCAACGGCGAGGGGGGCCGCATCGCCGCCGAGAACCGCTTCGACTACGTGATGGACATGTCCGAGACGACTGGGACCGTGTGGTTGGCCCTGACGATGAACTGCTGCCGCTGTCACGATCACAAGTTCGATGCGATCTCGAATGCCGACTACTATTCGCTGTTCGACTTCTTCAATCACACACCGGTCGATGGCGGCGGCGGGAACCCACAGACAGCCCCCGTCCTCGACATGCCGACACCCGAACAAACGCAGCAGCTTGATGCCGCCAACGCGGAGCATGCGAAGGCGACCACTGAACTGACGGCTCTGGAGAAAGAATACTTCGTCGTCGCCGAGGCACCGCTGTCGAAGTCCAATCTCGCGGTGAACCTCTCCGAGGAGCAGAAGAAGATCCTCGACCAGCCAGCGGGCGACCGCGACTCGGGGCGGTTGCAGAAGCTGATCGAGATGGTCGGCGACCTTGAGCATGAGGTCTATCAGAAGAAGCTGGAGGCTCTTAAAGCGGTGGTCGATCGCCGCAATGGGATCAACGGTGGCATCCCGCGCGTGATGATTATGGCGGATCAGTCGACGCAGCGCGAGACGTTCATCCTCACCAAGGGCCTGTACAACAAGCCGACCGAGATCAAGGTCACTGCCAACACCCCGCACGCCTTGCCGCCGATGCCCGCTGAGGCAACCAAGAACCGGCTGGGACTCGCGAACTGGCTGGTATCGAAGGAGAACCCACTGACGCCGCGCGTGGTGGTCAACCGATTCTGGCAGCAACTGTTCGGGATCGGTCTGGTGAAGACCTCGGAGGACTTCGGCGTGCAGGGGGAGAAGCCGTCGCACCCCGAACTGCTGGACTGGCTGGCAGTCGATTTCCGGGACAACGGGTGGAATGTGAAGGGCCTGATGAAGCGGATCGTGATGAGCGCGACCTACCGCCAGAGTTCGCACGTGGCACCCGGAATGGCCGAGCGCGACCCGCAGAACCGGCTGCTCGCACGCGGGGCACGCTACCGGCTCCCCTCGTGGATGATCCGCGATCAGGCACTCGCCGCCAGCGGGCTGTACGTTGAGCACGTCGGCGGCCCGCCGGTCCATCCCTACCAACCCGAAGGGGTCTGGGAAGAGGCCACCTTCGGCAACAAACGCTACACCCCCGACACCGGCGACGCCCTTTATCGCCGCAGCCTGTACACGTTCTGGCGGCGGATCATCGGCCCGACGATGTTCTTCGACGTGGCTCCGCGACAGACCTGTATCGTGAAACCGGTCAGAACAAATACTCCGCTACAAGCCCTCGCGGTGATGAACGATGTGCAGTACATCGAAGCCGCTCGCGCCCTCGCCGAGCGAGCCATGCAGGCCAGCCCCGACCGAGAGGGACGCATCACATTCGCCTTCCGCCGCTTGCTCGGACGAAAGCCGAAACCAGAAGAGGTCGTAGTCCTCGCCGCGAGCTACGACCGCCAACTCGCCGCATACACCCAGTCCCCGACCGAGGCCGACAAACTCCTCAAGCTGGGTGCCTCACCTCGCGATGTCGCACTCAACGCCACCGAACACGCCGCCCTGACAGGGGTGACATTGATCCTGCTGAATCTCGACGAGACGCTCACTCGCGAGTGAATGCAACTTCGCAAGCCTCGTTGAGATGCGACTCGACGACTTTGCGGATCGCTCCTGGGAAATCACCGATGGCGAGAATCTACATCGAAACATCCATTGCCAGGTAATCATTCACACCCCGACCGCATGACCGGTCACGAGGCGGGCAGCAGCGATGGGCCTGGTGTGTGGTGGTTTTGGGCTTCGGGGGCGGTGGTCAGGACATCGAGCAGGTCGCGTTTTTGTTGGCGGCAGGTC
>JANOKO010001018.1:0-10027 GCA_031419335.1 Planctomycetota bacterium | reverse complement strand
GGGCAAAGTGGAAGACGGCCAAGGCCAGCGATCTGCCGCAGTTGTTGGAACTCATTACCCCGTGGCAGGCGGCGCTATTCAAGTTCAACTCGGTGGGGCAGATCGGCCTGCAACCGGAGATCAAGGCGTGGCTGGTCCCGGTCAGTCCGCTGATCGCGCGGCAGGAGTTCCGAATCAAGCTGCCGAGCGATGCGACCGGCGAGGTGGTCCTCTCGCTGAAGTCGGATGATGCCGGGGACGGGAACTCGGGCGATGATGTCCTGTGGGAACGACCGAGGTTCGTGGCCCCTGGTCGACCCGACTTGCTGCTCAAAGATGTAGGCCGCGTGGCCGATGAACTCGCCAAGAGTCGCGACCGGCACTTCGCGCAAGCGGCCCAGTGCCTCGCCGCTGCCGCTGATGCGGGGCAGTCGACCAGCGAGGTCGAACTCGAAGCCTTGGCGAAGAAGCATAGCGTCGATGCCGATTCGCTGGCGGCGTGGCTGGAGTATCTCGGCATTGGGACCGGCGGACCGGCGACGATTGGGACGCCCATCACCCGCAAACAGGAGCAGGCCGAAGCGTATGACTTCATCAAGGGGTGGGTCGGTGGTGACGCCCTGAGCGTGGTCGCGAACTCGTCCGACCAGCATGTTCGGATCCCCGGTAACATGAAGCCGCACAGCATCGCGGTCCACCCTGCTCCGACTCTTTCGGTGGCCATCGGATGGAGAAGCCCGGTGGCCGCGGCGCTGAAGATCAGTGGCTTGGTGCAGCACGCGCACCCCGAATGTGGGAACGGCGTGGCGTGGTCTTTGGAGTTGCGGCGAGGCAACACGAAGCAGCGACTCGGTTCCGGGAATAGCCAAGGTGCGACCATCCTTCCGGTCGGCCCGTCTGAGTCTGTGGCAGTGCGGCCCGGCGATGTGATCGCCCTCATCATCAGTCCCAAGGAGAACAACCACTCGTGTGACCTGACTTCGATTGATCTGACACTGAGCGATGGGACGACGGAGTGGAACCTGTGGAAGGAAGTCTCGCCCGAGATCCTCGCCGGGAACCCGCATGCTGACTCACACGGGAACAAAGAGGTGTGGCACTTCTTCTCCGAACCGACAGGAGGCAGCGGGGCCGGGCACGTGATCCCCGAGGGGTCGGTCCTCGCCAAGTGGCAGTCGGCCAGCGACCCGGCGGAGAAGCAACGCCTCGCCGGTGAGGTCCAGCGCGTTCTGCAAAGCGATCCGGCCTCGCTCGCGAAGGACTCGCCCGAGGCAGTTCTCTCGCAGCAACTCCGGTCGATCTCCGGCCCGTTCATGGCAGCGGTGTTTAAGGCTGTGGCGTCACTTCCGGTTGAGCAGGCCGCATCCACCGAGTCGAAGTGGGGCCTGCCACAGGCTCGATTCGGCAAATGCCCCGATGGCCGCGTGACCGAACCAGCGAGCCTGTGCGTGCATGCTCCGGACACCATCGAGGTCCGTCTCCCCGCCGAACTCGCCGCTGGGTCGGAGTTCGTGGTGTCGGGCTTCCTGCACCCCGAGACCGGACGTGACGGCTCGGTGCGTCTGGCCGTCCAAGCCGGCCCCACCCCGGCCACTCTCCCCACCGCGACTCCGTTCATCACCAACGAAGACAGCCCCGTTCGGCAGCGGATCGAAACCGCCTTCAACGACTTCCGCAACCTCTTCCCGCCGACGCTGTGTTACACGCAAATCGTCCCCGTCGATGAGGTGGTCACGCTCCTGATTTACTACCGCGAAGATGACCAATTGCGGCGGCTGATGCTCACCGATGAGCAGTCGTCCCAGCTCGACAAGATGTGGGACGAGCACTTCTACGTCGCTCACGAACCGCTGGAGATGGTCACCGCGTTCACCCAGCTCTACCAATTCGCGACCCAGGACCGGCCCGACATGCTGCCGAAGTTCGAGCCGCTGCGCAAGCCAGTCAAGGACAACGCCGATGCCTTCCGGCAGCGGCTGATCGACAACGAACCGCAGCAACTCGAGGCCGTCATCGACTTCGCGGCGAAGGCGTATCGTCGACAGCTCCTCGGCGATGAGGCCAGCGAACTCCGGTCGCTGTATGGCCACTTGCGAGCCGAGGAACTCAGCCACGATGAGGCCCTGCGTCTGACCCTGGCTAAGGTGCTGATCGCTCCTTCGTTCCTGTACCACATCGAGACCCCTGGACCCGGCGCGAAGGCGGCTCCGATCAGCGACTCCGAACTCGCCAGCCGCCTCAGCTACTTCCTCTGGTCGACTGGTCTGGATGAGGAGTTACTGTCTCTGGCCGCAGCCGGGAAGCTGCGAGATCCGGATACGCTGGCGGCTCAGGCGAAGCGGATGCTGAAGGACGCGAAGGCTCGCCGACTGGCGACGGAGTTCGGGGCGCACTGGCTGCACATCCACGACTTCGAGAACCACGACGAGAAGAGCGAGCGGCACTTCCCGACGTTCAATGCCTTGCGCGGGGCAATGTATGAAGAGTCGCTACTGGTGCTGACCGACCTGTTTCAGAACGATCGGTCGCTGCTGTCGCTGGTCGATGGGGATGCGACGTTCCTCAACGAGGACTTGGCCAAGCACTACAACATCCCCGGAGTGACCGGCCCTGAGTGGCGGCGTGTGGAGGGAGTCCGCCAGCACGCGCGCGGCAGCATTCTGTCTCTGGCCACGACGATGTCGAAGCAGTCTGGGGCCTCTCGGACCAGCCCGATCCTGCGCGGGACGTGGCTCAGCGAAGTGATGCTTGGCGAGAAGCTCCCCAAGCCGCCCAAGAACGTCCCGGTCCTGGGCGAAACCGTGACCGAGGGCCTCACCGAACGCCAGATGATCGCCCGCCACAGCAGCGACCCCGCGTGTGCGAAGTGCCACCTGCGTATCGACCCGTTCGGGTACGCTCTGGAAGGGTTCGATGCGATTGGGCGGCTGCGGACCCAGGACGCTGCGGGGCTGCCGATCGATACGAAGACGGTTCTGTTCGATGGAACCCCAGTCGCGGGACTGGATGAACTGAAGCACTACCTCGGCACAACCCGCCGCGCCGCCTTCGTACGGCAGTTCACGAAGAAGCTCCTCGGGTACTCGCTGGGCCGCGCGGTGTTACTCTCTGACGAGCCACTGCTGACCGACATCCAACAGCAACTCGACCAGAACGACCACCGCGTCAGCGTGGCGATCGAGGCCATCGTCCGCAGCCCGCAGTTCCGTGAGATTCGGGGTCGTGAGATGGTGGCCGACGAGTGAGGAGCTACGCTGCAGGGAGAATTCTTCCCAACACCCTGTGTGCCCACTGACCATCGCGACAATCCTTGGAACTGTCTGCCCAGATTGATTCCGGCTGCCTACAATCCGGGATCGAGATCGGAAGCCAATGTGCGGGGATCATGGGTTATCGCAATTTGCAGGAATGCGTTCGCGATCTGGAGCGGACCGGCCAACTGGTTCGGGTGTCCACTGAGATTGATCCGTATCTGGAATTGGCCGAAATCCAACGGCGAATCTATCGAGCGGGCGGACCGGCTCTGCTCTTCGAGCGGGTCAAGGGAACCCCGTTCCCGATGCTGAGCAACCTGTACGGGACGCTGGAGCGAACGCAGTTTCTGTTTCGAGACACGCTTGAGCTGATCCGTCGAGTGGTCGAGATCAAGATGGATCCGGGTGTGATCGCAAAGTCGCCGTGGCGTTATCTGCGAGCCCTCCCGGTCGCCTGGGCGATGCGTCCTAAGACAGTCCGGCGTGGTCCGGTACTCGAGTTCAAAACGTCGCTCGACCAGTTGCCCGCCCTCCAATCCTGGCCGCGCGATGGCGGGCCGTTTATCACCTTGCCCGCGGTCTACACGGAACACCCCGAGACCCCTGGCTGGGCCAAATCGAACCTCGGGATGTACCGCATTCAGTTGTCGGGCAACGAGTATCTCCCCAACCGCGAAGTCGGTCTGCACTACCAGATTCATCGGGGGATCGGTGTTCATCACGCAGCCGCAATTCGCCGGGGCGAACCATTACGTGTGAATATCTATGTCGGTGGACCGCCCGCTCTTCCGCTCGCCGCAGTGATGCCTTTACCAGAGGGGCTGTCGGAGTTGACCTTCGCTGGGGCGCTCAGTGGTCACCGGATGCGGTTCACTCCTTCACCGATCGGTGGGTTGCCGCTCTTGGCGGAGGCAGACTTTTGCATCACTGGCACCATCGATCCGTCCCGAACCAAACCCGAGGGACCGTTCGGCGACCACCTGGGATATTACAGCCTCACTCACCAGTTCCCGGTGCTAACCGTCGATCAGGTCTACCACCGCCGAAACGCGATCTGGCCGTTCACAGTCGTGGGGCGGCCGCCCCAAGAGGACACGTCGTTTGGCCAGATTATTCATGAAATCACGGGGACCGCAATCCCCAGTGTGCTACCGGGGGTCAAGGCGGTACACGCCGTCGACGCAGCGGGGGTCCATCCTTTGTTATTGGCCATTGGGAGTGAGAGATATGTCCCCTACGCTGGACAGCGTCAACCGATGGAGATCCTCACTCAGGCGAATGCACTCCTCGGCCAGGGGCAGTTGTCGCTCGCCAAGTACCTGCTGATCGTGGCGGATGAGGACAACCCCCTGCTCAACATCTATGACATCGGAGCCTTCCTGCGGCATCTGCTGGAGCGGGTCGACTGGGAGCGCGATTTGCACTTCCAGACCCGCACCACAATGGACACGCTCGACTACTCCGGAAGCGGACTGAACGCCGGATCGAAAGTCGTCATCGCGGCTGCGGGAGAAGTGCGGAGGTCACTACCCACCTCACTGCCCGAGGGACTCAAGCTCCCCACAGAATTCAGCGAGCCGAGAGTCGTGGCCCCGGGGATATTGGCTGTTAAGGCACCGACATACCGGGCCGGTCATTCAGACGCACGGAGGTTCTGCGAGGATCGCAACTGCGGTGAGCGAGTTCAACAGTTCCCCCTGATCGTGTTGGTCGATGACAGCGAGTTCGTGGCGAGAGACCTGAGTCATTTTCTCTGGGTCACATTTACCCGGTCGAACCCCGCGGTCGATCTTGATGGAATGGGAGCATTTTCGGAGGACAAGCACTGGGGTTGCTGCGGGCCGCTGGTCATCGATGCCCGGTTGAAGCCGCACCACGCCCCGCCGCTGCTGGAAGACCCCGTTGTGGCGCGGCGGGTCGACCAACTCGCTTCTCCCGGCGGGCCACTGCACGGAATCATCTGAAGAGGGGAGTCGTCATTTTTCATCGCTGAGCGGCCTTGCTCCCTTTCGTAATCATTGTTTCCCTTGGTGCCATTCTCCACTGCTCTTCATTCCGATCCGTTTATCGAGAACGGCATGGAACAGAAGGGATGCAGGACACGAAGTCGAATGTACGAACAGCGTTCTGGGGCTGAGTGGAATCCGAAAAAATCATCCGGATGACTCACAAAGCCACAATCCGGGACCACTCTGGGTTGAAAATGACCTCTCAACGGTCAACCCGCTATGGAACGCCGAGCTTCACCCTCTGGCTGATCGCTGAAAGCTGGCCACTGCAACACAACAGCCCAGTGGTCATCACCACTGGGCTGTTGTGTTCGAGAGGAGCCGGTCGGATTTGAACCGACGAAATGATGGATTTGCAATCCATTGCCTTAAGCCACTTGGCGACGGCTCCCACTTTTCCCGTCGAACACGGGATGCCCCATTGAATCGACCGCGAAACGGCTCCCCCTTGACGGAAAAACCCGCATTCTCCGAATCGGAGGCAGGAGCTTGAGGGCCCATTCGACCCGCAAAATCTGCCACTACCGGGCGCGAGAACTCTAGGCGCTGCCCCGTCGATGGTCAAGTCGGCCCGCACCATCGATTGCTACCCACAGGCCAAACCGGGCTGGTCCCGGCGATCAAAGGGGCGGGTTTCCCTGGGCCTGGGCAGGGAGATAATGAAATCTGTGGTCCAACTGATTCATTCCCAGTCGAAGCTCGACCCAACTGTCTGTCAGACTGCGTTCGATGGTGTATTGAGGTGTATTATGGCTGTCGAATGAGGTTTCCAGGACCACTTTTCCCGTTCTCGCATCCAGACACCAGTAGCGATTCCGGGTTTGTTCAACAGCCTTCGGACGAGGGAACAGACCTCCTGTTTTCTGAGGAGCAGAAGCGTTTGGATCGCTGGAGGCGTCTGGACCATTCCACGCATCGACACACAGCAGGAGAGGGACATCGCGAACCTGGTCCAGTGGCAGAGTGCGGTTTTCGATCTTTCGACTCCATTGCAAAGCTCCCGACAACCGGTCAAACGCATGCACCGGACCGTTGACAAACACTCGCCGCCAGCCCGGTTGTGACGACAAGGCATTCACCAGTCGTTGTTCGGTGACCTGGGTTGACAAGGAAACATAGATGGTCCGTTCGGTCACAGCTGTGGCGATATGGGCCAAACCGGGGGGAACTTCCACGATGGATTCCTGGACCGTCTGTCCGGTGTTCAGATCGAGGAAGACGATCCGTCCTTCGGCAGTCAGGACACCGACCCACTCTTCATCAACTTCAAAGGCTGCCGATCCTGGAGGAAACGAGCTGCTCCAGACGGTGGTCGGCCCCGCAAGATCGACCAGTCGCAGTTCCAATTCGGATGACATCACATGTGGGGATGTCTCGGATGTCACGCCAGTGGGCTGAATTACGGGTGTGAGCATGGTTCCCTCGGAAGGTTGGCCCGAGGCGATCAAAGCCAGTCGACCCCAGTGCTTGAGAAACTGCTCTGGACGATCTGGGGACTGGTAAGACCGGAGTGTATGACCATCGATCGGGCTCAAGAGATCGATCGTCGACTGTCCATCTTGAGTCAGTACGATGACGCCATCATCGCCAAAAGTCCGCACGCCGGGGGGCATGTCATAGCGCCGCCACAACTCACGCCCCGTCGCCGTTTCCAGGCAAACCAGCATCCCCTGTTGAAGAAAACAGACTGTGCCTGGGCTGACCGGTCCAACCCATGTCACCCGGTGCCCGTGGACATTGAACAGTTCCGATTCGGGCCTGATAAACCCAACGCACTGAGGGACTGGACGATGCTCGAACGACAGGAGGTTCTTCTCGGTATCTCCCAGTGTGTCGATGAGCGACTTCTTGGGAGGCCAGAGGATATTGTCATTCGGCATCACGGACTGAGTCTCTCCCTTGTTGTTCAGGCTCGACACGCAAAACAACTCACTACCCACTTGCACAACCAGAAACTGTCCAAAGGCCCAACCACGTCGCAACTCGGGATACTGTTGCCGCAGGTCTGGCCCCCGGGAGGGCAGGGAGAGAGTCCACGGTCGAGACTTCCCGAGTCCGGAAAAACGCAACTGGGAAGGCCCGAACGCGCCGTAGGTCACATTGAGATGATCGAACAGAGTCCCCCGCTCTGCGCGAATCGGAATGGCCACTTGAGCGTTCGCAGCCAGATGCGATGCTTTGGAAGTCACGATGGGTTCGTGCTCCGGCCAGAGGGTCCGGCGATCGCTGTCGATTGTCCGGAGCAGTGGCGAACTCTGCGGCAACGAGTTGACAATCTCGCGAGGAGTTTGACCCTCACGGACCGCGATCCCTCCAAACCGTTGTTGTAGTTGTTCGATCAGTCCAGCGGCAGAGCCCCAGTCTTCGCGAGCCATGTGTAATTCCGCCAGTCGCCACAGTGCGGCGGCCGCGGTCGTTTTCTCTGTGAGAGTGGATCGCCTGCGCAGTTCGAACTGCTGGATCGCCAACTCACCCAGCGTGGTCCATTGGAACGGGCGTTCGGCGGAAGGACGCGGCAGGAACGGGAGTGATTCCAGGGGGCGGGCGAGGTCGCCCGCTTGGATGGAGGGTCGCATCGCCCAATCGTTGAATTGAGCCAGGATTGCGGTCTGTTGCTCGGGTGTCGCCGCATCCCACAGTGCCTGTAAAACCGCCCGAAGCGCCGCGTCGAGGCGTACCGTGCGCGTAGAATCGAGGCTGTTGAAAGGCCCTGCTGATCGCTGCGAGGTCGGAAGCAACTCGACCTCCCATGCCAGCGGTTGCTGTTCCAGAAGCTGGAACAGGTGCCTCAACGCCACCGGCGTGTCCCCGCGTGTCAGAGCCCGTTGCATCCGCTCATATGTCGACTCTGCATTGATCCAACTGACAAGCTCGCGAAACCATTTCTGGGGGTCGGGAGTCTGCACATTCCACGCGATCGGAAGGCGTGGCACTCCTTGACCGGCACGCAACGACTCCTTCGCAGGACGCATCGAGAGTCCATCCACTCGAGTCCTCAACTGATTGTTACCCAGGAGATCGCTCCGAAACAGGGTGTGTTCGGCTGGACCTTGAATGCGGAGGAGTGAACCCGCAGGAGCCAACTGCGGGTTCCATCTGGCCATTTCCAGAACTGTGGTCAACGCGCCACTGCGGGGGTTCCAGTCCACTCTGCGCCCATCGCGCAGGGTCAACAGACAACCGGACTCACTCCAGGAGGAGGAGGCCACTGGAACAGACGGAAGGTGCTCTCTTTCGACGCTGCCATCGGTGATCCTCAGCGACCGAACGACACGACTTCCCGCCACGACGACCCGTTCCTGATCTCCCCCGACGATGGTTTGTACTCCCGCAATTGGGACTTCCCATCGCAAGACGCCATCGTCCACTCCCAGGCAGCGAATGGCATTCGTCTCCGGCGACGCATAGATCAGTTCGGTCCCCAGTCGCAACAACTGCGGTGTGTGCCAACCGGCCACCCACTTCCACCCGTTACGATTCACGCTCGGCTGAAGTAAGCCTGGGGCAACTTCCACATCATCACGGGAATGCCGAAAGCCCCAACGCAACTGGCCAGTAAACACGTCAAACGCGGTGACCGCCCCGGCTCCCGTGGCACAAATGGCCAGTCCGTGATACCCATCGATCGGACACGCTTGAGAGAGCCGGCGTTGATCCAGCGCGAGCGTGGGACCATGTCCCAGAACGCTGGCCCCGGCGAGTACCCCTGTCTTCGCATCCATTTGCAAGAGCAGCAATTGGTCCAGCTTCTGGACGACGGAATAGAGGCTTTCGCCCTGGGGCAGGGGTGGACCACAGAAAAATGTGCCGCGATGCTCTTTCTCCCAGACCTCATGTGACCTCCATACGACTGAACCGTCCAGCCAGGAATAGGCCACCACGCCCAGGTGCGGAACTGGCGTGTACTCCTCCATTTCGGGTGTGTTGGGCCCTGGAGTTGGTGGGGAAGTCGGCTGCTGCCCCTGGATTGACTCAATGCTGTATATCCGTTCGTCATCCGTGGAGAGCCTCCCCAGAATCGAATTCCGCAGCACTCGATGCCCGAGCTGTGTCCGCAATCGGCGGAGTAATGTGGGATCTGGTTTATCACTCAGTTCGGTGATCGCTTTAATGGTCGGATCGGAGATGGGCTTCCGCCAGAGAACCTCACCCGTTGTCCGCTGGACGCACACGATCTCCGTCAGTGATCGCCACACAATTCGATCAGCCAAGATCAAGGGCTGTCCGTCGAGCGTGGGTGTGAGTCCCTGGCGTGATAAATCGTTGAGAACCTTTCGTATGAGCGACTGCACTCGCGGGGACAGGGGAGATTGTACGTCCCAGGATGCCACTTTGTCCGGAATGGCTGGCGGTTGGAGGCGTGGCACGGGCTCGGTGATGAGCCAGGGAAACGGCGTCACAGCCACTCGAATGGGGTAACGGACCTCCAGTGAATGGGCGATGTCAGCAGCTCCCAGTTGCCGTAATGCACTGACCCAGTGCGCGATCAGTTGCGGACTCTCACGGGCCACCTGATCGGGGTTCGGGCTGCGTTCGATCCCGCGCTGAGCCGTTTGAATCACGGCATTCATTTGCCCGTGGTCATAGAAGAGTGTGGCCAGCGATTCGATGGCAGTCTTGGCTGCCGGTGTGAATGGATACCGGGCCGCCACTTGTGCGAGGGACTCGGAATCCCCAGACGCGAGTGCAGCTCGCAGTTCTGCGGAGGCACGAACTTCGGTCTCGCGGCGGAATTGATCGCGGACCTCTGCCGTCCCCGTCCGCAGGAGTCGAGTGGCCTCTTCG
>JANOKO010001017.1:0-3177 GCA_031419335.1 Planctomycetota bacterium | reverse complement strand
CCGAGATCGACCCCAATGACCTGCCGACCTATCCCAGTACCGATGGCAATCCGATCTACCGCAATCTGATGCCGCATCCGGACATTGTCGCGCTCGAGAATGCCGACACCAGTGGCTTGATGCCGACCATTACCATCCCTGCTATGATTCACAACCACAGTGTGGCACCTCCAGTTACCTTGGCCAGCATTCAAGTCACGCCTCCGGACGACGCAACTCGAGTCCTGTCCGCGACCGCCCAGGAATGGTGGGCACGCTACGATCGCCAGCGAATGGCTCGCGATATCTACACGCTGCTGTATTTAACGGGTGCCACGGCCAGCGACGATCCAGCTACCGCCGCGTACTCCGGTTACCCGAACCGGATGTCAGCGACATCCGGGTTAGTCAATTCGATCCCGGACAACGTCGAAGAGATGGCCCAATTCGCCGTGAACTATGTCGATGCACTCGACCGCGATGATGTGATCACCACGTTCGAGTACGACGAGAACCTGTCCGATGGCTGGAGCAGCGCTCCGACCCAAAAAGTCTACGGTGTGGAACGCCAGTCGCTGACCTTCAGCGAAGTCATGCTGATCCAACTCGATAAGTCCAGCTCAGCCAACACCCAGACCCTGTTTAAGGAAGACACGACCGACACCCACCGCCTGCTGCACATTGAGCTGCGCAATGCTCAGCCCTATACCGTTGAACTGGGCGAGGGATGGCGCATCATGCGGGTGCCGAGCAACACCGCGACACCGGACAAGTGGTATTCGTTCAAGACCAATGGATTCGGGTCAGGGTTTCCAGCCGATGTGAAGTCCGTCGGGCCGGGGGAAAACTTCCACATTGCCTGTCACGACGGAACCCTTCAGAACGAAGCGGGCACCGTCCTCATCACCAGTGACTTGTATGCGAACATCGACGCCGACACCGATCTCGAATCGGTGTTGCCTGAAAGTCTGGCAACGCTGACCAGCCATCTGGTTCCGGCAACGGCTTACCCGCCTCAAGCCGATATTGATCTGGCAGCGATCGGGGCGGGGATGGTGCATGAGCCATATGTCCACATTGGAGCGAGCGCGGGCTCCTATCCGGTGGGAACGCTCGTGGAACCGCTGATCGCACCTCTCGCGGAAACTCCAGCGAATTTCGACTTGGTTCTTCAGCGTCGCCAGAACTTGCGCGGGATCGCCTCGACACCAGATGCGGGAACCTACGCGCAGTCCACGGGTGACTGGATCGAGGTCGACCGGTTCTCGGTGGCGTCCAACACCATGGGTGGCGGCGAAGCCACATTTGCACCGTCGGGGGATGCGGCGACGGATATTCAGAATGCCCTGACTCCTCTCCATAGCCGGGAGCGCCCTCAACCCTTCGTTCCTACGCAGGTCAATAATTCCGGCGTCCTGTACCAAAACCACTCGATCAGCGCCATCGTGGGCACCAAGGACGCGGCCAACAGCTCCCTCGCA
This sequence comes from Planctomycetota bacterium, assembly GCA_031419335.1. Lineage (GTDB taxonomy): Bacteria > Planctomycetota > Planctomycetia > Planctomycetales > Planctomycetaceae > TH-plancto1. Next base: position 1,717 of record JANOKO010001017.1, on the reverse strand, counting down.
CCCACCGGAGCCACCAATTTCACAATCTGGCAACCGCACTTCGACCGTGATTTCACTTCGGTGTATGACCTGCTGTCGGTCCCGATCTTCGGGTACTACCCCACGGCAGAGATTCTGACCAATTACGCCAACACCTACTACCCGGATGTCCACGGGGGAGCTGTGGTGAATCTAGCACATGGAGACACCTCCGTAGCGGGCGGAGCCTCATTGGCGGGGGACTACACGGCAGGGGTCAGGTTACAGTTCCCGAATGGCAAACCGGCCAAACCCTACTTTGGCACGAACCCGGTAGCGTATGCCAATGACTGGCACCGGCTGTTGGAATTTGTGCAGGTGCCCCGCCGTACAGAGCAGGCCATTCCGACCCAGTATCCCAGTACCGTGGTCGGAGCGATCCAGCCCCTGACCCGGACGCCGGGTTTGATGAACTTGAATACGATCCGGGATGAAACGATCCTGGCAGCCCTACTGGATGACAATCTGCACTTCCCGCTCGGCAGCGTGCTGCCGACCCAAGACGCCATCGCTGCGGGCCGCAACTGGTACAACGAACTGCGGGTCAGTCGCGATGGACTGGATAGCTTCATTGCATCGTCGGGGATCTCCGATATCGTGACGATTCCGGGCACCCTGAGCCCCTGGGCTCCAGGATTGCCGACCCAGCCGTTCGTGCCTCGCCCCTTCCGATCGCCAAGTCATGTCGATTTGGCGGCATCCACGACTCAAGACAACGGGATTGAAAGTACCATTCTGCGATCGCGGCCGCTGTATCCGCGTCCCGACAGTGTGGGGCCATATAGCCCGCCCGACATGGCCATTCTGGTGCCCGGGACTTCAGTGTGGGGAGCGGCGACCCCGACTGATGCGTCGATCTTCCCCACCACCGACTGGCAGACCTTACTGGATGCCCGAGAGATCACGAACCACGAGATGGACTACTCCACCCGCAACCGGCTCCTGGCCAAGGTCGCCAACAATTCCACGACCAAGAGCCATGTGTTCCTGGTCTGGACGGCAGTGGGGTACTTTGAGGCCCATCGGGAAACGACGGGCGGCAACGTGCAGATCGGGGCCCGGATCACGGATTTGCCGATTCATCGGTCGTTCAGCGTGGTGGACATGTCGCGGTTGGAGGATGCCTACGACTCGTACTCGCAGACGTTCGACTACAGCAAATTTGTCATTCACCGAAAACGCCTGCGGTGAGACGCATTTGGCCCAGGATTTGCGTAAACTCCTGGGGGAAAACGGCAGTGAGAAGGGATTCTTCGCCGATCCAAGGACGGAACTGCACAATTCGGCCTTTTCTCCGCACCATTCACGTCGCATAATGGAGGGACGAACAACGGACTGCTGCAAAACGACGCACCGGCCCCGCTGTGAAATCCCCCATCGATTCAGTTCAACACACGTCTCGAACGTTCCATCACACCACACAACCAAACTGTCCAGGCCGGGGGGTGAAACCGGCCAGTCGCCTTGGCGACCTTTCCGGCGATGTGTCGTCGCTGGAAACAACCCTTCACCAATCCCTCGGCAGCCTGGAGACCCCCATGTACGTCCGCCGCCCGCTCTTCCGTTTGCCGCAGCGACGCGGCTTCACCCTGATCGAACTCCTCGTGGTGATCTCGATCATCGCCACCTTGGCTGCGCTGGTTCTGCCCGCGATCCAGAGCGCCCGCGAAACCGCCCGCCGCACGACCTGCCAGAGCAA
>JANOKO010001016.1:0-13113 GCA_031419335.1 Planctomycetota bacterium | reverse complement strand
GGTTTCCGGGGCGAACGAGAAGCTGGCGTCGTTGAGGCTCAGCCGTTCGAGTTCCTCGCGCAGGTGTTCGAACCCGGTCGTGTCGATGGGGTACATGCCGCAGTAGACCATTTGCTGCGGCTCTTTGTAGCCGGCCAGTGGAGTCTCTGTCGGGCGTGCGGCGTGCGTGAGGGTGTCTCCGACGTGGATGTGCCGGACCTCTTTCACGCCAGTGATGACGTAACCCACCTGCCCCGGTCCGAGCGATTCACAGGGCTTCATGTCGGGCCGGAACTGGCCGATCTCGATCACGTCGTTGATCGACCCGCCCTTCATGAACTTGATCCGCTCGCCCTTCTTGACGGTCCCTTCCAGCACGCGGACGTAGGTCACCACGCCCCGATAGTAGTCGTATTTGCTGTCGAAGATCAGGCACTTGAGCGGGGCAGCGGGGTCCCCTTTCGGCGGTGGAATCCGCTTGATGATCGCAGCGAAGCACTCCTCGATCCCGATTCCCTGCTTCGCACTCACCATCAAGGCGTCGCTGGTGTCCAGTCCGACGATCCGCTCGATCTCCTCGCACACCTCGGGGATCCGGGTCACCGGCAGGTCGATCTTGTTGATGACCGGGATGATCTCCAGGTTGCAGCCGATGGCCAGGTAGGCATTCGCCACCGTCTGGGCCTGTACTCCCTGAAACGCATCCACGACCAATAGCGCCCCCTCACACGCCGCCAGGCTGCGCGAGACTTCGTATTGGAAGTCGACGTGCCCTGGCGTATCGATGAAATTGATCTCGTATGTCACGCCGTCCAGCGTGTAGTTGATCGCGACGGCCCGCGCCTTGATCGTGATCCCGCGTTCCCGCTCGATCGCCAGATCGTCCAGGATCTGGTCCTGAAACTCGCGCTTGGTGATCGCCCCCGACTTGAGCAGCAGCTGATCAGCGAGCGTACTCTTTCCGTGGTCGATGTGGGCGACGATGGAGAAGTTGCGAATGTATTTCGTGTCCATGACACAACAGTCGGTGGGGTCGAGGGTTAGGGAGTGTGGCTGTCTTCGACTCGTCTCGAAATTGAGTGGAAGTGCGTAATAGTATAGCGAAAAACAGCAAATCGAGGAGACCGCACTCCAACTCCACGGAGAAGGGGAGCAGCGGTCCAGGTTCCTCTCAGCAGGCGGCCTGCGGACATATCAAGAAACGGCTCGCCGCACCGGCCTCGCCTCCGGACCCAATGGGACGGAGTCGAGGAGAGTCTGGAAGACACGCGGCTGGTCGACCGGACACTATTTATTGAGAACCTCATCCAAGTTCATCAGTTCATTCACCAACATGGTCCAGGCGGCAAGCGTTGTCGGGTCGAGGCTCGGATCGGCCAGTGACTCGCCAGTGGTGATGAGCTGCTTCGCCGCGTCCGGCTGGGACTGGTAGAGCTGGGTCAGGTCGGTCAACGAGGCCGTGATGATCGTCAGTTCTTCGGGGCGGAAGGAGCGGGAGATCAGTCTCTGGGCGAGGAGTTCAATCCGCTCATGAGTACTCGCCTGTGTGAGCAGAACTGTTTGGGCCAAGTGGCGAGCCGCTTCGATGAATTGCTCGTCATTGAGAGTCACGAGGGCTTGCAGCGGCGTGTTCGTTCGCTCGCGCCGAACCAGACATAACTCGCGGTTCGTGGCATTGAAGATATCCATCGAAGCCGGAGGGGCCATGCGTTTCCAGAACGTGTACATACTGCGCCGGTACAACCCCTCGCCCGTGTCGCGCTGGTAGCTGCGAGTGTTGCTGACATCCATGGCGATGGCCTCCCAGACGCCCGGCGGCTGGTAGGGCTTGACGCTGGGTCCGCCGAGCTTGGGGACGAGCAGGCCACTGGAGGCGAGGGCGGCATCGCGGACCATCTCGGCGTCCATACGGAACCGAGGGCCGCGCGAGAGTAGCCGATTCTCCGGGTCTTTCGCTTGCTTCTCGGGCGTGGTGAGGGCCGACTGACGATAGGCACTGCTCAGCACGATCTGCTTGAACAACCGCTGCACGTCCCAGCCGTTCTCACGGAAATCGACCGCCAGCCAGTCGAGGAGCTCCTGGTTCACGGGGAGATCGCCGGTCACTCCGAAGTCACCTACGGACTTCACGAGGCCAGTGCCGAAGACTTCCTGCCAATAGCGGTTGACCGTGACGCGGGCGGTCAGCGGATGGTCGTTCGAGAGCAGCCACTTGGCGAACCCCAGGCGATTGCGCGGGGCCTCGACCGGGAACGCAGGCAACACTGCGGGCGTGTTGGCCGAGACTTGGTCCTTCCGCTTGTCGTAGTCGCCGCGCTGCAGGATGAACGCCAGCGCGGGTTCGGGCTTCTCCTGCATCACATAGGCGATCGTGCCGCGAGCCTTGATGGCGGCTTGTTCCTGCTCCAACTGGGCGAGGTTGCCGGTTGCGGTGCGATACTCTTCGTCCTTGGCATTCAGCCACCAGGTGAACAGTTCGTTCTTCTCGGCGTCGGTCCGCTGGTCGGCGGGCTTGGCGATGATGGCGGCGAAGAGAGCCGACTTGCCAAGGGCGGCGACCTCATTCGGCTTCAGTTCGCGCTGGTACAGCCGCAAGTCTTGCAGGCCCAAACCCGAGATCGGATCGGAGTCGTTCCGCTGGCCGATCTTAAACGGGACGGTTGTTTGGATCGATCCCTTAAGCGTGTCGGACTCGACGAGGTTTTCCTGCACGGTGCCGTTGATGTAGATCTTCACCCCAGCTGCGGTCTTCGATCCGTTGTAGGTCACGGCCACATGGGTCCACTCGTTGCCAATGACCTGGGCCTTCGACACGACCTTGATGGCATCTCCGCTCCAGGCGTTGATGATATGCGTCCCCACGCGGCGAGCCTGGACCCAAAAGTCCCAGCCTCGATATCCATTGGCCCGATCCATGCGCGAGGCGATGGCCCCCTGGCTATCGTTGGGGCTGAGCTTGATCCAGGCGGCGTAGGAGAACGCTTGGTCTGATTCGAAGTCGCCGACATCGGCGATCTCGACCGCAGCTCCGCCGGTGACTTCAATCGACTGCGAGCCAGCGCTTCCGGGCTTCCATGTGGCCTTATCGGAGAGCGTCACGTCGCGAGACTCACCCTTGATCGTGAACAGGGTCGAAGTCCCTTGTCCTTCATTGAGTGCGGCTTGCAAGTGCAGCCCATCATTCGAGACTGGCTGGCCGAACTCGTCCGGCTTGGCGGTGGTCAGCCACGTGTCGAAGGCCGGGCGGGCGGCTCCCATGCGGGCCTCGACGCGGGTCTTGGCAGCGGGAAGCTCCGTGGACAATGCGTCCAATCGCGGGCGATCCGAGGCCAGCGGGACCGGGACGATGGGCGGGGTGTCCTTGATGTTGCCATCGCGGGCTCCTTGCGTCGTGTTATTGAAGAACGCCGCCATCTCGTAGAACTCTTTCTGCGAGAGCGGATCGAACTTGTGATCGTGGCAGACCGCGCAGCCCGCTGTCATGCCCAGCCAGACCTGCGAGACGGTTTCGGTACGGTCGCGGGTGTACAGGACGAGGTACTCCTCGTCGATGATGCCGCCCTCATTGGTGGTCATGTTGCAGCGGTTGAACCCCGAGCCGATCTGCTGCTCCAGGGTGCGGTTCGGCAAGAGATCCCCCGCGAGGCTCTCGATGGTAAACTCGTCATAGGGCATGTTGTGGTTGAATGCTCCGATGACCCATTCACGGTACGACCACATCTCGCGGAAGTTGTCGAAATGGGCCCCGTGCGTGTCGGCATAGCGGGCATAGTCGAGCCAGTAGCGGCTGCGGTGCTCGCCCCATTGAGGGGTTTTGATTAACTCATCGACATACGTTTCGTAAGCATTCGGTGCGGTGTCAGCAAGGAAGGCGGCGACTCGGTCTGGGGAAGGTGGCAACCCCGTCAGGTCGAAGCTCACGCGCCGTGCCCAGGTGCGGTGGTCGGCTTCGGAGGCCGGATCGAGTCCGTGCGACTCCAGCCTGGCCAACACAAAACTGTCGATCGGGTTCCGCACCCACTTTGCGTTCTGGACGGCGGGGACTGCGGGCTTCTTGGGTGGGATGAACGACCAGTGCGGCTGGTACTCAGCCCCGCTGGCGATCCACTTTCGAAGGGTCTCGATCTGAGCGGGGGTAATGGTTTTCTTGGAGGCCGGGGGCGGCATCATCTCTTCGGGATCGTGCGAGGTGACCCGCTTGAGGAGCTCGCTTTCCTCTGGTTTGCCCGGGACGATGGCCTGCATCTCTTCGGCGATGGCCTTCTTATCGAGGCGCAGATCGGCCATGCGAGCGGCGCTATCCGGCCCGTGGCAGGCGAAGCAGTTCGCCGCCAGAATCGGCCGTACGTCGCGATTGTACGACAACGGTTCTTCCGCCCCCAGGCTGGCCCCCAGGCCGCTGAAGAGTAACATGGCTCCGAAAAACTGGTGGGATCTCATGATGACCTCTCGCAGCGACACTGTCGTGAAACTGTACATTTGTGACACATTTCCCGTGTGATCTGCCGGGATTCTCTTCCGCTCGTGGCCCGGCTGACCTCACCGTTTTGAAGTGTCTGCGCGGGGTATCTTATCCGTACGCATCCACCCCCGCCAATGCCTGCTCTGTGGGTCTGGTATGCAGTCTCATGCTTGCCACAGACTTCTCAAGCGTGGGATTTCAGCAACAGCCAGCATACCGCCTACCACCGCTTCACATGACGCCACATTCAGGCGGAGTGCCATGATTCCGGGAATCCAAGGGGATTGCATTTGGTTCGCGCGTCAGGAGCGTGAATAGTCTCAGAATCAGGATTGTGTCAGCACTCCGTGTCTCCGTGAGTCCGTCATGGGCCAGCCAATTGTCAGCATCATCATTCCCAGTTACAACCGGGCTCACCTCATTGGAGAGACACTGGCGTCCGTCGCAGCCCAGACCTTGACCGATTATGAAGTTCTGGTCATTGATGACGGGTCAAAGGACAACACCGAGGACGTGCTGCGGCCTTGGTGCGAACAGGACTCCCGCATTCGTTACGTCAAGCAAGCCAACGGCGGCGTCTCAGCCGCCCGGAATCACGGGCTGCGACTTGCCCAAGGAGAGTTCATCGCGTTTCTCGATTCCGATGATCTCTGGAGTCCCTGGAAGCTCGAGTTGCAGGTCCAATTGATGCGGATGCTGCCATTGGTGGGCATGTTGTGGACGAACATGGACACGATTGACGAGCAGGGCCAACCGCTCACTTCGAATTATTTGCGGTCCATGTATTCCTCTTACGAGGGGCATGGACCTGAATATCCGTTTCGTGGGTCGCGCGGGTTGAAAGATCTGCCGGGCCTGGATGCCGGCGGCATTCCGGCGGAAGTCCCACTCGACACCCAGATCCGCAGCGGTCAAATCCTACGGGAAATGGTGTTTGGAAATTTGGTCCATACATCGACAGTGCTGCTTCGCAAATCAGTGGCCGATCGTGTCGGCCCGTTTGATGAAGCGATGCGCCGCGCCGGAGAGGACTTTGATTTTCATCTCCGCACGTGTGCATTGACCGAGGTGGCCTATCTCGATCGATCGTCGATGCAATACCGAATCGGAATGAATGACCAGATCACCAGCCCGGACAACAATCTCTATTTCGCCCAATCGTACCTGATCTCCATCCAGCCGTTCCTGAAGATACCGGGACTGTTGTCGGGTGCCGAGCAGCGCCAAATTCGAGCCTCGTCCTACCGTTGGCTCGGTGACCAGTTGCTTGAGCAGGGGAATCGGTTCGAGGCACTGCGGTGTTTCGTGAAGAGTGGGTTCAACGATCCGTGCAGCGTCGAGACCATTAAACTGCTCATCAAGGGGTGTTTGCCGCTGCATACGCTTCGCAAGCTGCGTCATGAACTCCGAAGATTTCAATCTGCGGCCCCCGTTGTGAATGAACTGGAGCCCGTGAAGAACTAGCAAGACCAATCGTTTACCGCCCCTTGTTCAGCGCGTGGTACTCTTTCCACGAGATCACTTCGATCCCCTGTTTCTTTAATTCATCAGTCATCTTGGGGTCGGTGAAGACCCGCCTGTCACCATCGCGGCGCTCCGCACTGTTGGTGATCGAACGCAGTTCCTCATTGGCAATACCGCAATGGATAATCAGCTGGGTCACGCCTGGCTTGAGTTCTCGAACGCAGCGGTAATAACTGGCTTCTCGCTCTTCATGTGTTTCGCCTCCGTAGAACTGGGCCAATTCATCCAGGACTGGCAAGCCCTGCTTGCGAAGGGCCGCTGCGAGCGGGGCACCGACCTCGTGAAATGCCGCGTATTCCCGGCGAGCTCGCTCGTTGTCGAGGAACAGAATCGGCAGATTGGTCTCCAGCCCGACCCGCGCGTAGACCTCGAGAATGTCCGGACGACAGACGAGTGCCCCCATGTGCGTGTCCAGGTGGGTCACCGGAATGCCGAGTCGTTTGGCCTTGGCGATTTGAGCCTTGAGTTCGATTTCCACTTCAGCTGCCCGGGCATGGCCAGCGACCTGTTCCACGTTGTCCCAGAGGAATCCGTGCTCATCAACCAGACCTGGAACTTGGTCGAGAGAAGCCACCGGACCCCAGCGGTACTTGTCCCATTCGGAGTTGAGCGTCAGATGCAGGCCAAAGTCCCGCTCGGGGTGGGCCTTCGCATACTCTGCAATCTCGATGACCCAGGGGCAGGGCATCATGATGCTGGCCGAAGATACCACCCCATGTTCCATCGACTCAATGGTTCCCATGTTGACCGAGTGAGACATTCCCGCATCGTCGGCGTGAATGATGAGATACTTCTTGGTCGGGTCGAACTTCCGCTCCTCGGCTCCGCAGTCACAGATGGCAGACGCTCCCACAGACAGGCAGATCAGCAGCCAGGGGATCCGATGAAGAATGAGAGATGTCATGCGATTTCGATCCTGCTGAAGTGAGTGTCTACTGCCCGTCGACCACTTGAAACTGCCCGGTGGTCCCTTCCGGTCGGCTCAGTTCCAACCGCAGTCCGCGCTCGGTTCGTGCTGCGCTATCGACCCGCAGAGTCATCGATTGCCGGCCCGCAGCCAGTTCGATCTTCGCTCCGGCGGGGGCGTTCACGATCTCTTTCTCGTGCCAGACTGTCAACCCGCTCGTATCGTTGAAGTTCAACGTCGCGCTCCCCGCTTGAACCACATCGATCTCACCCTGCAAGTAGAACACTGCCGACATCTGCGACGTGGCGATCTCATCGAGTGGTAATGTCCCATTGACCAAAGCATAAGCAGCCGTCCACAGCCCCTGATCCAGGATCTCGGTCTCGAACACAACTCGGTTCGGGATCTCTCCAAGGAGTTCCGCCCGAGGCTTGTGCAGCACTCGCCAGCGCTGAAACCGCTGCGTGGATCGGACTTCGTAGTCGCCCGGTCGACCCAGCTGCGAGAGGAATTTCAAGAGATCGTGCGTCTCGTTCTCGGTCAGCAGCGTGGGCAATCCCTTGGGCATCAGTGATTTCCCTTCGACCTCCTCCTCCACGTCCGCCACCGGGATCTCAATCCGCTGGCCGTCGGTATTTCGAAGCACGATTTGCTGTGCGGTCCGGTCGACCGATATCCCTTGAAACACCCGGCCGTCCAGAGTCGTGACCGTTTTGGTAATAAAGGCTTCTTTGATCTGAGCATCCGGGTCGAAGAGTGCGGTGACCAGGTATTCCATCGGAGAGTTCGCTCCCACCGGTGTCAGATCTGGACCAATCTGGCCTCCCGCTTTGTTGACCGCGTGACACTTCACACAACTGAGTTCGCTCCGACGGAAAACCAGTTCACCGCGGGCGGGATCCCCTTTGTCCGACGCAGCCAGAGCCAGTGCCGTGACTTGTTCGGGTGTGAGCTTGACTGGTGTAGCACTGACTCCCGCTTGCGGAGCCAAGACATCGATCAACGCGGCATCACTGCGACCGACGGCATACACCCGCCGGAGGCACAGCTTGGCCACATCCCGCGAAAGCGGAGTCGCCTGGAGTGCCTTTCCCAATTGGGCGGCACCTCCCTCGCGTGCCAGCAACCCATCCATCAAGGGAGCTGGGTCATCTGCGGGGGTCGTCGACTGCAGGACGACAGCGGCTGCCAGGGCACTGGCTGTCAGGTCCAGTCCGGCCAGCGTCGAGACACCGAGCGTACGGTGGGAGTACGACTGCCCCGCACCCAGCAGTTCACCGGCAATGGTTTTGGCTGCCGCGGAATCGACCACGACCAGGGCCGATAGCGCCGCAGCGCGCGTGGTCTCTGCACTGTCCGCAGCGCGGGCGAGTTGGACTAAGGCAGCGGAGGAATCGGCATCTTTCCAGGCTTGGGCCAGTTCAATCGCCCGCAACTGGAGTTCCTTGTCTTCAGTCTTGGAACTGTTTAGCAACTGGGTGAGTGTTGCTCGACTCACTGGCCGGGTCTGGCGATTCAGTGCCGCGTCTTTCAACCAGACGAGCGACTGCCTCCGTAGTTCCGGGGAATAGACTGGGTTGTCGAGTGCCTGCTGAAAAACGAAGTCCAAATCGTGTTCGTTTCCGCGCGTGCAGACCATCTCGACCACCCCACCCAGCCGCGCGGGTGGCACTTTACCACTCTTGAGCAGTTTCAGCACCGACCCCACTGCTGACGGGGGGTCATGGGTTTCCAGCGCCACCACACCGCTGCATGCAGCGCAGAGAAGACTGAATCCACACAAACCGGTCACCAAAAATCTGTTCAACCGACCACTCACTCTCAGACCAGGAAACTGTCGAATCTCAATTATGACGAGGCCCGTCACCGGCTGCGACTGTCGCCGGTCCAAGAGCAGTTACCCAGTCCACTGTGCTGAGTGGCGAGGCCCCGTTCCAGCAGATCATGCCGGTTCACCGCAGTGTGCAAATGAGGCCCGTCTACGGACACCCTATCGAGACTTCAAGCGGACGTGATGTGACCGCGAGCTGCCCCTCCACGACTGGCAAGTCTTGCCGATCCGGCGCGTCGGGATGTCAGGAACAGGTTTGCGATGAGGCCTGTCTGTGATACACCACGCGACCCCAGAAACGCCCCGATCCTTCCGAAGAATTCTCAACGCTTCCCAATGCCCCAGTTCATGGCACACTCGCTGACGACCGCTTGTTTGGAATGCGCACAGCGTCTCCGGATGTGTGGCCTCGGCCTGGCGATGTGCTGCTCGATGTGGTGTGCGGGATGCGGGACAACTCTTCAGGCAACAGCCACTGATCAACTGGTGGCCTCGGATGCGGTGGACCGCTCGATCTCGCAGATCGACTTCACGCCGCTCACCGGGCAAAAGGTGTACCTCGATACAGCCTACATCCAGACCCCCAAGACCCCGATCGGCATTGGATTCGTCAATCCGGAATACGTGATCAGTTCGATTCGACAGCAGATGATGTCCGCTGGTTTGGAATTGATGGAGACTCGTGATCAAGCCGACTTCATCGTCGAAGCCCGGCTGGGAGTCCTGGGAGGCGATAGTCACGAACTCGTGTACGGAATCCCTTCGGGGTCGGGACTCGGGTCTGCGGCTTCCACGGCTGTCGCAGCCTCAACGAGTACACCGCTGCTTCCCAGTCTTCCGGAGTTGGCCTTTGCCAAACGCAAGGACCACATGGCGGCGGTGAAGGTCGCGGCCTTTGCCTATCAGCGCGAGAGCCGCGAGAGAGCTTGGCAATCGGGAACGGCGATTGGAAAATCGACCGCTCACGATTACTGGTTCCTGGGTGCAGGACCGTTCCAAAAGGGCGATATTCACTCCGGAGTGCAGCTCGCGGGTAACGCAGTGAGTCTTCCCTTGGCCTCTCAGGCACAGCCGAATTCTCAAGGTCCGATCTCGGCCTACCGCCAGGGAATGATCTTTGAAGGAGCCACTCTCAAACCGAAGACAGAACCTACGATCCAGCAAGCCAGCGCGGAGGCCCCCTCATCGGAAGGGGGCGTGAAGTAAGAGTTGAGATGTCATCGCCGCTTCGTAATCCAGTGACTCAGTATTACACTCTCCTGCGATCTGCCATCGGCCTCCCCTTAGCCGGACGGCTGACAGCCTTCCTCGAAAGGACACCCATGCCCCTTCCCCGTGTGGCTCAACTTCTGCTCGAAGGCCAGCCCGGCAGCGCCGTCGAGGTCGCCGGATGGGTGCGGACTCGCCGCGACAACAAGGGCGGGTTTTCGTTCATCGAGCTGAACGATGGGTCGTGCATTTCGAACCTGCAAATCGTCGTCGACAGCTCCGTGCCGGGCTATGCCGAGACCATCAAGCACGTCACCACCGGGGCCAGCATCCGCGTCACTGGCGAACTCAAAGCCTCGCCGGGTGCCAAGCAGCGGGTCGAGTTGCAGGCTACGACGCTCACGCTTCTCGGCCCGGCGGATGCCTTGAAATACCCACTCCAGAAGAAGGGCCACAGCTGGGAGTTCCTCCGCGAGATTGCGCACTTGAGGCCGAGGACGAACACGTTTGGAGCGATGGCCCGCGTCCGGAACACGGTCTGCTTCTCGATCCATCGCTTCTTTCAGGAGCGGGGGTTTCTGTATGTCCACACGCCGATCATCACGACCAGCGACTGCGAAGGCGCGGGGGAGATGTTCCAGGTAACGACGCTCGATCTCGACAAGGTCGCTGCTGGCAAGGGACCAATGACGAAAGCTGAGACGCCGACTGCCCCGCCCACCATCGACTACACCCAGGACTTCTTCGGCAAGAAGGCCAGCCTCACCGTCAGCGGCCAGCTCGAAGGCGAAACCTTCGCCACCGCTGTCGGCCCGGTCTACACCTTCGGCCCCACCTTCCGGGCTGAGAACTCGAACACCACGCGGCACCTCGCCGAGTTCTGGATGATCGAGCCCGAGATGCCGTTCTACGAACTCACCGACAACATGCAGCTGGCCGAAGACTTCATCAAGACGATCGTCCGCGACGTGCTGCGCGAGCGGGCCGAGGACATGGAGTTCTTCAACGAGCGGATCGATAAGACGATCCTCGCCACTTTGAAGAACATCCTCGATCACGACTTCAAACGAGTGAGCTACACCGAGGCGGTCGAGATCCTCCTCGCTATCGGGCAGAAGTTCGAATACCCCGTCGAGTGGGGCATCAACCTGCAAGCCGAACACGAACGCTACCTGACCGAGAAACACTTCCAACAGCCGATCATCGTCTACGACTATCCCCGGACGCTGAAGCCGTTCTACATGAAGTGCAACTCCGACGGCAAAACCGTCCGCGCCATGGATGTTCTCGTCCCCGGCGTCGGCGAGATCATCGGCGGCAGCCAGCGCGAGGACGACCTCGACACCCTGCTCTCCCGCATGGCCGAGTGCCACCTGAACCCCGACGACTACTGGTGGTACGTCGACCTCCGCCGTTACGGCTCCGTCCCCCACGCGGGGTTCGGCCTGGGCCTGGAACGCATCCTGCTGCTCCTGACCGGGATGCAAAACATCCGGGACGTGATCCCGTATCCCAGGTTTCCAGGTAGCGCGGAATTTTAAGGCCAGGACCGACAGGCTGTTCCCGGGAGGAATCACGCGTCAGGGTTGTGTCTGGCCAATTTTATGGCGACTGGCCCGCAAATTCGCAGATGTTCCAAGTGGCATCGCAGAGGGCGCAGGGGTTCGCAGAGGGCAGCGGGCAGAAGTGAGGCCGGGTGAGGAAAAAGCTGCGGATCAAGTCCTCTGCGAACCTTGGCGTCCTCTGCGGTGAATCTTTGCGGTGAGATTTCGGAGGGCCTGGAGTCGGCTGCCGCTGATCACGAGGTCGGCACACAACCCGAGAGCTGCTTCGAGTATTGGCACTGTCACTGGCGATGCACTAACCGCCCGCAACGTTTCCGGAAGCGATGGTGTGCAGCTCGGACCGCCATCAATTCAGCCAGTCCATGACAATCTGGAACCTCGTACCCGCCTGAAAGTTACCCCCGACATTCATTTTGGCCGCACAGGCAGGGTCCAGGCATCACGTCTCAGATACCCAGGTCTCACACAGTGTGGTAGCCTGCACGGCGGTGCAAACGTGGGGCACCGCGGATCGCGAGACTCGCTCCTCCCCACGGATTTTCCAGGAGGGACAATGGAAGCGACCGCATTGGATGACCAGACCGTTCCCGGACCTCAACGACTCGCGCGGGGACCGCGGCGTGTGTTGGGGGTACTCCTGGAGAAGGCGTTCACCACGCCAGATGCCTACCCGCTGACGGTCAAGGCGTGTACCTCGGCGTGTAATCAGAAGAACAACCGTGACCCGGTCACCAACTACTCTGAGGAGCAGGTGCGAGAAATCCTCGACGAACTCCGCGAGGCGGGCGTGGCGGCAGTCGTGCATACGGACGGGGGACGGGCCGAGCGGTTCCGGCATTACATGCGGAAGCGATACCCATTCAGTGAGGTCCAACTGGCCATCCTCACCGAACTACTGCTGCGGGGTCGTCAGCAGCCTGGTGAGTTGCGGACGCGAGCAAGTCGCATGGTGCCCATCGACAGTCAAGAGGTGCTGAAAACCGCCCTCGGTGAACTCCAGGTCCAAGGCTTCGTGCAAGCCAACGGCCCGCTTGATCGTCGTGGAGTCGAGGTGGACCACACATTCTACCTGGAAGGCGAAAACCAGAAGCTCACCCCCGGAAACTTCAGCGCAGCTGATACTGAAGATGGACCTCTGGAGGCGGCCTCTGGGTCACAGGGAAGAGACGACTTGCTGCAGCAACGCAATACAATGGCCGAAGAAATTGCGACTCTGCGGGACAAAGTGTCCCGGCTGGAAGAGCAAATGGATGAGATTCGCCGAGCAGTCGGCATCTGATCGCGAGATGGAAAGCGACAAGAGGTGGTTCCGTGGGGAAACCTTCGAATGTGAGTGGCCGACCCACCTCCCGCAGGCGGGGTGACTGCCGATCGGCAGTGGCTCTGGGACTCCTTGTCGCGGGCGTGGCAGCCTTTCTCGCCTCCTCACTCGCAGTGGCCCAAGCCCCAGCGATACCCCGGAAGCCCAGCAGCGACACGGACTTGCAAGGCAGCCTCTCGCGGTCGCTCTCGTTTGCACGGGATCGAGAGTTGGAAACCCGGCTACGCGGGGCGAATACGGCCTTGTCGACAGGAAGCAGTGTCGATGGTGTTCGCCAATTGGCAGAGTTATTGGCTCTCCCAGAGCCGCACAACA